>JBCCGX010000237.1:0-10846 GCA_039029035.1 Acidobacteriota bacterium
GCTCTTCGGGTAGCCAGAGGGTTACCTGTCGACTCGCTGCTTCCCGGTTGGAGACAGTGCGGGAGCCATCGACCGGCAGCGCCGGGGCCCGGTTCCACGGCCGGGAGGTCCAGGACTCGAGCCTGCCGCTAGCGTAGTCCGGCGATCCGGCCAGCTCGACCGCCTGCCGGTTCCAGCTCGCCGGCGAGCTGGTCACGGGCGGCAGTAGCGGCTCGCTGGCCTCACCGGCCTCGCTGGCCTCACCGGCCTCGCTGGCCTCACCGGCCTCGCTGGCCTCACCGGCCTCGCTGGCCTCACCGACCTCGCGGTAGGCGAGCTCGAAGTCTTCGAGCAGGATCCTCCAGGACACCGCGTCGACCGCCAGGTGGTGCATCAACCAGAGGAGGCGGTCCCCGCCTTCCGTTCCGAGGCAGAACAGGGCGAGGCGCTGCATGGGCCCCGAGGCCAGATCCAGACTGGCCTGAAGATCGGCCGCGAGGCTTTCCATCACCGCCGGTCGCGCCGCGGCGAGCAACCGGGTCAAGTCGATCTCGAGGACCGGCGAGGGTCCAGCCGCCGGCAGGATCTCCTGCTGCCAGGTACCTGTCACTCGCTGGAAGCGCAGCCGCAGCGCCGCGTGGTGGGCGGTGAGGCGGGCGACCGTGTCCGCGATTCGTGGCATCGCCAGCCGGCTCCTGGGGCGCAGGAGAACGCTCTGATTCCAATGCCAGGGCTCGACGAAGTCCTGCTCGAAGAACCAATGTTGGATGGGGCTGAGCGGGATCTCGCCGGATTCCGGCGGGTGCGTCGCAGCCTCGGTCGCGCGCCTGCGATCGTCGGCGACCTCCGCCAACTGGCCGATCGTCGGGTGCTCGAAGAGCAGGCGCGGCGAGATCTCGAGCCCCGCCTGGCGCGCCCGGGTCACCACCTGCAGGCTGAGGATCGAGTCGCCGCCGAGCTCGAAGAAGTTGTCGTCGACAGCGATCGTCTCGCGGCGTAGCACGGCGCTCCAGATCTGCGCCAGGACCTTCTCCCGGCGAGTCCGCGGCACGGAGCCGGCCGAGGCCGGTGCGCTGGCCGGCGCCGGCAGGGCGCGCTGTGCCAGGGCCTGCCGGTCGACCTTGCCGCTGGCGGTCAGCGGCAGCCGATCGAGGTGGACCAGCGCCTTCGGCACCATGTAGTCGGGTAGCCGGCGGCGCAGGAACTGGCGCAGGTCGCCGTTGCGGCTCGGCGCGACGACGTAGGCGATCAGCTGACCGTTGGATCCCGAGTCGTCGCGGCGGAAGACGACCGCCGTCTCCTGCACGCCGGGATAGGCGGCGAGCGCCGATTCGATTTCGCCGAGCTCGACCCGGAAGCCGCGAATCTTGATCTGCCGGTCGCTGCGGCCGAGGAACTCGATGGCGCCGTCGCCGCGGTAGCGGGCGAGGTCGCCGGTGCGGTAGAGGCGCCCGCCGCGGCCGAAGGGATCGGGCACGAAGCGTTGCGCGGTCAGCGCCGGGCGACCCAGGTAGCCGCGCGCCAGACAAGCGCCGCCGACGGTGAGCTCGCCCGCCACGGCGACCGGCATCGGCGCCAGCCGAGCATCGAGTAGGTGCACCCGGGCGCCGCCGGCGGGGCGACCGATCGGCAGGGGGCCCGCCTCGGTGCAGCCGGGCTGTCCTGCCGCGCCTTCGGGGTTGCGCCGGCAGCGCCACTCGGTCATGAAGATCGTCGCCTCGGTGGGGCCGTAGCGGTTGTGCAACGCGGCGCCGGACTGGGCGTGGAAGCGGGCCGGCAGATCGGCCGGCACCACGTCGCCGCCGACGCCGACGGTGCGCAGCGTCGGACAGTCGGCGAGCTGCCCGGCATCTAGAATCGGCCCCAGAGTCGACGGCGGGAAGGCCGCCAGGGTGACCCGCTCGCGGCGCAGGAGATCGGTCAGATACTCCCCGTCGTACTGGCCGCCCGGCCGCGCCAGGACCGTCCGCCCACCCACCATCAGTGGTAGGAACACCTCGGCCACCGCCACGTCGAACGACAGGGCGGTCTTCTGCAGCTTGGCGTCGCGGGCGTCGCAACCGGCGGCGCGGTGGTGCAAGATGTTGCTCATCGCGCCGTGCGAGATCACCACGCCCTTGGGGCGGCCGGTGGAGCCCGAGGTGTAGATCACGTAGGCGGTCTGCTCGCGACGGAGGCCGGCGACCGGTTCCGATCGGAGCGCCGCGGGGGAGGGAACGATGCCCGGCGTCTCCGCGCCGAGCGCCTCGGAGCCGAGAAAGACGGTGCGGCAGCGCTCGGACGGCGCGATGGCGCGGCTCAGCGTCGCCAGCCGCTCCTGGGTGAGCAGCAGCCGGACGCCGGCGTCCGCGAGAACGAAGCGCAGGCGCTCTTCCGGGTCGGAAGGGCCCAGGGGCAGGAAGGCGGCTCCCGCCTGCAGGATGCCGAGCAGTGCCACCACCATCTCGACCGAGCGCTCGGCCAGCAGGCCGACCGGCGTCTCGGGCTCGACGCCCGAAGCCACCAGGGCTTCGGCCAGGCGGCGGGCGCGCCGGCCGAGCTCACCATAGCTCGTAACGACGCCTTCGGTGACCACCGCGACAGCGTCCGGTCGCTGCCGCATCTGCTGCGCGATGCGGTCGACGGCGAGCGCTGCCTCCGCGCGACGCGGTGCCGGCGGCGCGTTCCATTCCACCCTCAGTTGGTGTTGCTCGCTCGGGCTGAGCAGCGAGAGCTCCCCCAGCCGTTGCTCCGGTCGCCGGCACATCGAGTCGAGCAGGGCTTCCACGTGGGTCAAGGCGCGCCGGATCGAGACCGCTCGGAAGCGGCCGGCATCGTACTCGATCCCCAGGCCCAGGCGCTCCCCCGGCGTGATCTGCAACGCCAGGGCGTAGTTCGTCCGCTCCCCGGCTTCGATCGAGCTCACTCGCAAGCCCGCCATATCGCGCAAAGCCAGCTGGTCCAGCGGGTAGTTCTCGAACGCCACGATGCTGTCGAACAGGTCGCTGCCGGCCGGCACGTCGCTCCATCCCCGGACCCGCACCAGCGGAGCGTGACCGTGGGCCTCGATCTCGACCTGGTGCTGGCGCAGGCTTTCGAGCCATTCGCCGAGGCCTTGCCGCGGCGCCACCCGCAGGCGAAACGGCAGCGTATTGATGAACATGCCGACCATCGAGTCGACGCCCGGCAGCGCCGCGGGGCGGCCGGAGACGACCACGCCGAAGACCACGTCGTCCTCGCCGCCGAGACGGCTCAGCAGCGCAGCCCAGGCGCCCTGGACCACGGTGCTCGGCGTCAGCCGGCGCCGCCGCGCCAGCGCCTCGATCCGCGCCGTCGCCGCGGTGGAGAGCTCCTTGCTCTCTTCGCCGCGCTGTCCGCCGTCGCCCTCGCCCGCGGGCTGCTCTTTCGCCACGCGATCGGCCTCGCCCCAAAGCGGCGTCGGCGCCGCGAAGCCCGAGAGCGCACGACGCCAGAAGCGCTCCGCGGCGGGCTGATCCTGCTGTTTCAGCCAGCGTAAATAGTCGCGATAGGGCCGCGGTGCCGGCAGCTCGGGCTCTTGGCCCGCCACGCAGCGCGGGTAGATCGCGAAGAGCTCTTCGAGGAGGATCGCCAGCGACCAGCCGTCGAGGATCAGATGGTGCCGGCTCCACACGAAGCGGTAGGCGTCGTCCGCCAGCCGCAGCAGCGCGAGGCGAAAGAGCGGCGCCTTCTCGGGCTCGAAGTCACGCTGCCGCTCGCCGGCGAGAAACGCCGCGACCGTATCGGCCTGCCTCTCCGGTGGCAGCTCGCGCAGGTCCTCCACCACCAGCGGTACATCGACCTCCCGCGAGACCACCTGCACGGGCTGCTCGAGCTCTTCCCACAGGAACGAGGCACGCAGCACCGGATGGCGCCGCATCAGCCGGCGCCAGGCAGAGCGAAAGGCGTCGACGTCCATCTCGCCGGTGAAGAGGCAGGAGAGCTGGGCGGCGTAGACGCCCGAGCTTGGCGCGTAGAGGCTGTGGAAGAGGATGCCTTCCTGCGCCGCCGTCAGTGGATGGATCGCCTCGACTTTCCGACTCATGGATGTCATTCCCGGTGACTCGCGAGCGCTCTGGCCTCGGACACTTCCACCAGCTAGTGCGTGGAGGAAAACCGCCAAACACTACGAGAAATTGACGCTCCGTTATCTACGGCTCGTCGAGACTGAAAGGCTGTCAGTGGCGGGAATGCGGGGACGAATGTCCAGGAACTCGCCACGAGGATTCGGGTGCGGCGATCAGCGCGGCCGAGGCAGATGGCTGCGAGGCCTGTAGCCTACCCCAAAACGCCGAGCTTGTAAGCCACTCCGGGTCGCATCCGAGCAGATGGATCGGAAAGAAGGCCGTAGGCTTGGTTCTGCCCAGCGGATTGGTGTAATGTAGGAATCTGCTTGCCGCAGGGTTCGGAAAGCTGACATGGCTGGCGCGCGCCACGTCACAGGGAACGTGACGCTGCCGAAGCTGATTATGTAAGGGCCGGCTACTTCAAACGAGTCCTTCTCGATCGCACCGTCAAGTTCTACGTCAATAACGGCATCCTGCCCAACCACGGCATCCTGCCTGATAAGGAAGTTCTCCAATGAGCGTTGCGACCCTTTCTCCCGTAGATACCGCCTCACAAATCAATGCCGCCACCGCGATTGACCTCGGCTCATCGGTCGAAGGAGTGATCGAAGGCTCGGCCCTCGCTCAGGTTCGCCAATGGCTGCTCGACTACCGCGCGTCGTCGAGCGAAGAGCAAACCGAGATCGCCAACCTCGACCTCGATCTCGACCTGATCGAGAATCGGGTGATCGATTCGCTCGGCTTCATGAACTTCGTCTTCTTCTTGGAAGAGCTGACGGGCCGCGAGTTGATCGCCGAGGCACAGTCGGCCAACTCGTTCCGAACGCTTCGGATCATCGATCGCGAGATCCTGCAAGGCGGTGGAGTGAGTGTGTGAGTCAGCGCTGTACGTGTGAGTCAGCGCTGTACCAGGTTGACAGCGGTCTGGCGACGTTCGGCCCCGAGATGGTGCGCCTCAGGGATCTCCTCGAGGCGCGCTTTCTGGCCTGGGCGGCAGACGTCACCGCCGAGGTCAAGCTCTATCCGCCTCTGCTGCGGGTCGAAGACCTCGCTGTGCTCGACTATTTCCGAAATTTCCCCCACCTCGCCCTAGTGGCGAGCCGGATCCGGGGGGAAAACCTCGAGTCCGGCTACGCGAGCAACCAGGACAAGCTGGTCGAGGTGCCGAACGAGCATCTGACCGCCGGCGGTCATGTCTTGCCTTCGGCGGCCTGCTTCAACGTCTTTCTCGGGCTGCGCGGCGCCGTGCTCGAGGCGCCGCACAAGATCACCACGGTGGCGACGTGTTTCCGCAACGAGACGCACTACAACGAGCTGCAGCGTCTGTGGTCGTTCACCATGCGCGAGATCGTTTGTGTCGGCTCGGCCGATGCGGTGAAGGAGCACCTGACCTCCTTCAAGGCGCGCATCGCCGCGTTCGCCGAAACGATCGGCTTGCCGATCGAGTTCGCTAACGCCACCGATCCCTTCTTCAGCAAGAACGATCCGCGTCTACTGATGCAGAAGCTCTTTCCGCAGAAGGAGGAGATGGTCTACGGCGACGGCATCGCGATCGGCTCGCTCAACTTCCATCGCAACTTCTTCGGCGAGCGCTGCGATATTCGCCTGAAGGACGGCGATCATGCCTTCACCGGTTGCGTCGCCTTCGGCCTCGAACGGTGGCTGCACGCCCTGCTCGATCGCCACAACGACGATATCGAGGCGGCGATCCAAGCTCTATCGGTCGCCTGAGGGCACCGGTCGCGCAGTCGTTACAGCTTTCGAGGCCATGATGGAAGGTACTGGATCGTCGACGGGGGGCACGGTGTGCGCTCTCGATGTCGTGCGCTTACGGGGTGGATCGAGCAACGTCGCACCGAGTCTCCCGCAGGGCATCGGACGCCGCGGCCCGGGCTCGAGGCATGGCTGAGCCACGCTATTCCGGCCGGCCGGCGATCCACCAGCTGTTCGCCCAGCAGGTGGAGCGCGATCCCACCGCCACCGCCGTAATCTGCGGCGCGGAGCGCTGGAGCTATGGTGAGCTCGATCAACGTGCCCGGGCTATTGCGAGCCGCCTCGGTGGCGCCGGTGCCGGCCCCGAGACCTTGGTCGGCCTCTGCCTGGAGCGCTCACCCCTGGCTGCCGCGGCGATGCTCGGTACCCTGCAAGCCGGTGCCGGCTTCGTGCCCATGGATCCGACCAATCCGGCCGAGCGCCTTACCTACCTGCTCGACGATGCGCGAGCCCCGGTGGTGCTCACCCGTGCCGCCTACGGTGAGTCCCTGCAAGATGCGCCGTCCGAGGTGATCGACCTCGAAGCGCTCGACGATCCCGTGGGCGGGGAGGTTTTCGGCGAGGAGCCGCGCGAGCGCACCGCCTATGTGGTCTACACCTCGGGTTCGACCGGTCGTCCGAAGGGCGTGGTGGTGTCACAGACCACCTTCGTACCGCTGCTCTATTGGGGCCGCGAGCTCTTCGGTCTCGGACCCGACACCCGGGCGGTGCAGACGCTCTCCTTCGGTTTCGATTTCGGCGTCTTCGAGGTGCTTTCGACCCTGGTCTTCGGCGGCACCCTGATCTTTCCCGAGCGCCACGAGCTGAAGAACCTCGAGCGCCTCGCCGAGCTGGCCGCGGAGCATCGCGCCAACGTCATCCATTCCACACCCTCGATCGTGCGTCAGATCCTCGCCCTCGGGGGACGGCTGGACACGGTGGAGATCGTCCACCTGGGCGGCGAGCCAATTCCGCGTAGCCTCAGCCAGGCCATCTTCGCTGCCAGCGCACCGGGCTGTCGGCTGTTCAACGGCTACGGTCCCACCGAGGTGACGGTCAACAGCGCCATCTTCGAGCAGCGGGCCGATGGTAGCGAGATCCCGGAGGAGCTGCCGATCGGCCACATTACCGTCGACACCACGGGCTACCTGGCGAGTCGCCACGGGGATCCGGTGGCGCCGGGCGAGGTCGGCGAGCTGCTGCTCGGCGGTGGAGGTGTGGCACGTGGCTATCTGCGGCGACCGGCGCTCACCGCCGAGCGCTTCGTGCCCGACCCCTTCAGTACCGAAGAAGGCGCCCGCCTCTACAAGAGCGGTGATCAGACCCGCGCCTTGCCAGACGGCAACCTGATGTTCCTCGGCCGTTTCGACCACCAGATCAAGCTGCGCGGCTTTCGTATCGAGCTCGGTGAGGTGGAGAGCGCCTTATCCGCCCACCCGGCGGTGCGCGAGACCGCGGCCATGGTGGTGGGAGAAGGTGGTGGCCGTCGACTGGCCGCCTGTGTGCTCGCCGCGCCGGGCCGCCCACCGACGTCGGGCGAGCTGCGTCGCCATGCCAAGGGCAGCTTGCCCGAGCACATGGTGCCCACCCGCTTGCTGGTCCTCGAGCGCTTCCCGCTCACCGAAAGCGGCAAGGTCGACCGCCAGGCGCTGTCGCGTCTGGCAGCCGATGGCGAAGCCAGCGGGGCCGCGTCGGAGCACGAACCGATCCCGGACCTGGCCCGCGCCTTCGACGAGCAGTCGAATCTCACCGTCAACCAATCACTGTTCTGGTTCATTCACCAGCTGCAGTCCGGGCGCCAGCTCTACTACGACCGCACCCCGGTGAGCTTCACACTCGAGGGCGAGATCGATCCGCACCACTTCCGCCGTGCCTTCCAGCAGGTAGTTGACGGCAGCGACATCCTGCGCAGCCGGATTCTCGAAGTCGACGATCTGCCGCGGCGCGTGGTCGATAGGGAGGTGGCGGCCCCGGTCGACGTGGTCGATCTGTCGCAGGCCGGCGATCCCTCGGCGGCCCTGGCCCAGTGGCTCGAGGCGCGGCGCGAGATCGACATGCGCTTCGACAGCAAGCTCTTTGACTGCGCCCTGATCAAGCTGACGCCGCAGCGTACGGTTTGGTACTTCAACCTCTTCCACATCCTGGCCGACGCCTGGTCGATCGCGCTCATCTTCCGCCGTGTCGCCGAGGGCTACCAACGCTCCCTGGACGAGGATCCCGAGACCCTGCCCGCCCTGGTGCCCTTCAGCCGGCAGATCGAGCTCGATCACCAGCAGCGCGCCTCGCCGCGTTTCGAGAAGGCGGAAGAATACTGGCGCCAAAAGCTTGCCCAGCCGCTGTTGCCGAACCGTTTCTTCGGCACGACCGATACGCCGACCACCAGTCGCACGCGCCGCCTGATCGTCGAGCTGGGTGCCGAGCGCAGCCAGCGTATTCGCGACACCGCTAAACAGAACGGCTTGTTCTCTCCTGCGGTGTTCTTCGCTACCGTCCTTTTCGCCTACCTCTACCGATTGAGCGGCGAGCGCCGTCTGCGCCTGGGCTCACCCTTTGCCAACCGCCAGCCGCAGTTCCGCGAGTGCATCGGACTGTTCATGACAGTGTGCCCCACCGAAGTCGAGATCGCCGACGGCGAGACCTTCCTCTCCCTGGCGCGCAAGGCCCAGGTCGAGATCGCCCACACCACGCGCCACGAGTTCTATCCCGTGCGCAACCCGGTCCATCGCCCAGCCTACGACGTCCACCTCAACTACCAAAACATCTCCTTCCAGGACTTCGCCGGCCTGCCGGCCCATGTCGATCTGCTGATGGCCGGGCGCTCGAACGACCACCTGAACGTTCAGGTGCGCGATTTCGACGAGAGCGGCAGCTTTTCCCTCGATCTCGATTTCAACCAGAGTTTCTTCGATGAGGCTCAGGGGCAGCTCGCCGCCGACCACTACCTGAGGCTGATCGACGCCATGGTCGCCGACGGCCAGCAACCCATCGAGAGCGTCGACATGTTGTCCGGAGCGGAGCGCGAGCGCCTTCAGACGCTGAGCGCCGGCGCGGCCCGCGAGTGGCTCGGCGCGGACGCGACAGACGCAGCCCAGCTCTACATCCTCGACCGCTGGAGCGGCCTCCTGCCCGAAGGCGTCACCGGTGAGGTCTACCTCGGCGGCGTCGAGGCCAGCAACGGTCGAGAGCCCGTCGCCGATCCCTTCGGTGCCGCCAGCCACCTCGTACCTACCGGCCAGCGCGCCCGCCTGGTCGATGGCCGAGCCGAAGTCATCAGGGACGACAGCGAAGCTGAGGATCTCGCGACCGAAACCGCCAACGTACCCTACGTCGCCCCTCGGTCCCCTCTGGAATCCACCCTCGCCGACATCTACGCCCACGTCCTCGGCACCGATCGGGTCGGCATCCACGAAGACTTCTTCGGCCTCGGCGGCAACTCCCTCCTCGCCACCCAGCTCGTCCTCGCCCTGCGGCAAGAGCTGGAACAGCAGGTACCGCTGCGCTGGGTCTTCGAGGCGCCGTCTGTAGCGGAGCTGGGTGAGCGGATCGATCAGAATCCGGGAGGTTGAACACAACCGAACAGCCGCTGTCCCCTTAGGTAGATAGTCAGAAGACTCAGTCTGGCGGAGTCAGGACGACGGAGCCGATACGGTGGATGACCCTGAAGTGGTTGTCATAGGTCAAGACGCTGACACCTGCATGTGCCGCGGCGGCGGCGATCCAAACGTCGTTGGTCGGAATCTTGATGCCGGCTTGGCGTAGAGCGACGACGATCTCGGCGTAGATCCGGCTCACCCGGCTGCTCAGACTCAGTTCTTCGACGACAGGACTCGCCAGAAACTCCTGTAGGGTGTCTCGGTTCTGCTTCAAGCGCTGAGTCTTGCCCAGGAGAAAACCGATCTCGAGCTCGGCGAGGACGATCGGTGTGAGACCGAGCCAATCGGCGCTGTCGATCAGGTCGACGACTTGCGGGTCGCCGCGTTGAAAGTGGCTATAGGCGGATGTGTCGAGGACGTAGTGGCTCAACGCCACAGGTCCTCGTCGATTTCTTCGGTAATGCTGATGGCGTCTTCGAACTGCCGATGCTCTTCGTCGGTCCATTGGCCGGCGAGCTTTCTGAGGCCGTTCGAGCGTTTGCGCCCTGAGCCAACGCCAAGACTGTTGCGGAGCAGCTCGATCACCGTCTGATTGAGCGACTGGCGCCGCTTATGTTTCTCTTCGGCAAGCGCGGTGGCAAGATCGGGTGGGATGTTGCGGACGGTCAGATGTTGCATCAACTCCTCCTCTGCATTCACTGTAGAATTATATGAATGCATCGCGTTGCAGTCAAAGACTACAAGGCCTAAACCCCGCGTGTGAAGACCTCCCCTAAGCCGAGCGCTTTCTACCGAAATACACTTCTCGGAGCCTAAATCGACCGAAATTGCTCAGTATTAGGCCCGAAGCGCAGAAATCGGGCGGAGAGGGAAGGTCTTTCGCGCGTCGAAAGTGTTGTTCCCCGAGTTGCGGGAAGGCGATTTGGGGGAATCGTTCGAGGCTCGGGGAGCCCGGAGAGCAACATCTCCAGCTCGGAAGTAAATATCCCAGACGAATCGGCCGGCATCTCGAGTGTGGAACTCGACCCCCTTGGGGCTCAGGGGTGGTCAAGTCGGGCGTTGGAAAGACCTTCCCCAGCCCGAGGAAGGACATTTCCAGCCGGAAAGAAGCTTCCCTGTTGTCAAGTCCGCGGCGTTCGGAGGCCGGGATCGAGATCGTCGGTGCGGCGGAAGGATGTTTGTGGCTGCGGCAAGACCTTCCCCGGCAAGACGAATCCCCCGCCGGCCGCGAGGCCGCCGGGGGATGAGCGACTGTCAGGTTCGAGCGGTCAGGAATGACCGGCGATCAAGGAGCGGAGGTGCCGCCGCTGAGCAGAATCTCGAAGTTGTCGATCGCCCATCGCTCGCTGGAGTGGAGCTCCCAGCCCTCCAGATCGATGCTGAAGGTGCCACCAGCGTGGGGGAAGGTGCGGATGATCCGATAGGTGGCTTCTCCGGCGTCCATGGCCTCGACCGACA
>JBCCGX010000238.1:0-10773 GCA_039029035.1 Acidobacteriota bacterium
GCCGTCGCAAGCGCGCGCCACCAGGGCGGCGTCGACCGAGCTCAGCAAGGACGGAGCGGCGACGATCAACAGATCGTAGCCGGCGCCGGCAGAGGCGAACCACTTGCGCAGCGCCTCCTGGGTTGCCGGGGCGGAGAGCTCGAGGGAAAGGGTCGTCATGCCCGGCGACACCGCCGGCGGCCCGTCGAGCCCGCGCGGCTCGGGGGTGCCTTCGCGGGTGCTCAGAATGCGATGGGAGCTGGAGACGACGACGTCGCCGATCTGGACCCCGACTCCGCGCGCCGCCGCCTGAGTAGCGATCCCTTCGATCACCGCCCCCACCGGCTCGCTGCTGGCGACCCCGGCGATGACGATGCTCGGGGTCTGACCTCTGGCGCTGACCGCGCGCAAGGCGTCGAGCAGGGCGGCGTGGGAGTTCTGTTTTTTGGCCGACAGGAGATCGAACCCCGGCGTGAGGTCGCCGGGGGCCTGGCTGGCTTCGAGGCGAACTGCCTCGAGCTCCGGCGACTGGGCGGAGCGCTCCATCGGGGCGGGCTCACGACGCTCGTTCTCAAGCCGTAGTAGGGTGCGGAAATAGTTGCTCATGATCCGCTCTTCAGGAGCTCGCTCCGAGACGTGGGAGGATGTCGCGCGGCGACGTCAGGGGTAGGGCACTGTGGAGCTCACGCGCCGCCTGGCTGACGGTCGCCCAATCGACACGCTCGATCTCGCGACCGTAGGCAAAGAGCATCGCGTTGTGCGCCAGGACGTTGATTCGTCGCGGGATGCCACGTGACTTGCGGATCAGCAGGCCGAGGGCGGGTCGGGTGAAGACGTCCACCGAGCCGCCGGCGGTGGTCAGGCGGTGCTCGATATAGCGCTTGGCCTCGGCGGAGCTCAGTGGGCCGAGGTGACAGCGTATCGCCACGCGGTCGCCGATCTGGCGCAGATTGGGCTGCCGGAGCCGTTCCGCCAGCTCGGGCTGGCCGGCGAGCAAGACTTGCAGCAGCTTCGATTTGTAGGTCTCGAAGTTCAACAATAGACGTAAGCGCTCGAACACCTCGTCGGAAAGGTTCTGCGCTTCGTCGATCACCAGGACCGCCGTCTTGCCCTGGGCCGCGCACTGGCGCAGAAAGCCATTGAGCGCCTTCTGCAGGTCGAGCCGCCGTCGGCTCGGACAGGCGACGCCAAAATCGTCCAGAGCGCTCTCCAAAATCTCGTCGAACGTCAGCAGCGTGTTGGACAGGTAGGCGGTCTCGATCTGCGGATCGAGGCGGCTGAGCAGGGAGTAGACCAGAGTCGTCTTGCCGGTACCGACCTCGCCAATCATCACAGTCAGACCGCGGCGCTCCCAGAGCCCGAGCTGCAAGCCTGCCAGAGCCTCGGCATGGGCGGTGCTCGGATAGAGAAACTCGGGGTCCGGGGTGAGTGAGAAAGGATCCCCCCGCAGGCCGAAGTGCTGACGCCATAGATCGAGCCCCGGAACCGGCGCGGGCGCCGGCGTGGCAGCCGCTTCGGCTGGTCTCGGAGGCTCCGGCGTACTCCCGGTCCCTACGGCCGGCGCCGCTGGTGGCTCGAGCGAGGGGCTGTCCTGCTCGGCGCCACGGGCCGGGCCGCGTGACCAGTGCAGGACCTCGGAAAGGCTGCGGCCAGCAAGTCTGGGGGCGTTGGGCTGCATACTCGGTTCTCGTCGACAGACGACGGATCAGCGGGCCGGGATCTCGGCGATGATCGGAATGCCGCTCAGGCGATAGGCTTGGGCCGCCCCTTTGATCGATGGATCCAGCCAGTCTTTGAGAAAGGCGAAGAGGAAGCCGAAAGCGCAGCCGGCCACCGTACCGAGGACCAGGTAGAACTTAGTCTTCGACGGTTGCGGCTGTTTCGCCACCTCGGCGGGCTCGAGGATGCTGACGTTGACAATCCCCGATTCGTCGAGCTGGCTGGAGAAGCGTGCTTCCTCTTCTTTTTGCGAGTAGACCTGATACGCCTCCTTGGCGTTCTTGACGTCGTCTTGCAGGCGCTCGAGCTCGGTGCCGAGCCCTTCGAGCAGTTGCAGCTTGTTGCGGTACTCTTCGATCTGCGACAACAGGGCCTGAACCCGCGCCATCGTACCCCGCAGCTTGGTTTCAGTTTCCACCAGCTGCAGCTCGAGGGCGCGCCGCGCCGGATTGAGAATCAGGCTGTATTCCTTCAGCGTGTCCTCCTGCTTGGTCGCCAACAGGCGCTGGGCCTCGGCGATCTGCTGATCGAGCGCCCGGATGCGAACGCTGGTCGGCTTGTAGCGCGACAGCAGCTCACTGCGCTCGAGCTCGAGCTGCAGAATCCGCGATTCGAGAAAACGCGCGTCTTCGTTCTCGGTCACCCGCGAATTGGCCGTGATGTTCTCCGGCAGATACTCGATCTCCTCGCGCAGAAACTCGACCATGGCCTGGAGCTCGAGGCGCTCGGTTTCGGTCGAGGCGTAGCTGGCTTCGAATTCCGACAACACCTTGCGCAGGTACTCGCCGTCGCCGGCCAACTGTGAGGCGCCCTCTTCCATCTGGAAGGCCGATAGGGCTTCACGGGCTTCCTGCCAGCGCTCAGCGAGCAGATTACGCTGCTGATGAAAGAAGGTACCGGCCGCCGCATTCTCGTTCAGCTCGGCGATGCGCTCGACGTGATGACTGAGCAGATCGTTGACGAAGGTGGCCGACCATTCGGGATCGTTGCCGAGGTAAGCGACTTGGATGACATTGGTGTCCTTGACCGCGGTGGCGGCGAGCTGGCCCTGCAGCAGGCGGCCACTGAGGCGGATCTCTCGTGGCCCGTCGGTCGCTGTGTCGGCCTCGGCCTCGGAGGAGAAGAGGTCCTTCGTCAGGCGGGAAATGGCGCGGTTCAAGCGCCGGAAGGGTTTCTTGATCGGTTCGCGGCGATGGCCCTCACGGATCTGGTCCTCGAGCACGCTGCGCCGCAAGGAACGGCTGGTCAAGAGCGAGATCTCGGCCTCGACCTGGCGCTCCGACATGGCGGCCTGGCGCGGCCCGGAAAGCGCCTGGGCGGTCAACAGGATCCGGGCGCGGGTGAGATATTCGCGCGGCGTCACAATCGCCACCAGCGCTGCGAGGAACGTGCCCAGCAAGGTGGTGCGCAGGATCGTCTGGCGCCGCCGGAAGACCGTCTCCATCAGTTCGCGCCAGGGTACGGGCTTTTCGTCGATCATGGCGCGGCCTCCTTGATGTGGGTTGCGGGCATGGTCGTTGCTGGCATGGTCACAGTGCTAGGAGCCTCCTTGCCCGCCGTCGGTGGCTGGAGGGTCGGGATCCGGTGGCGGATCTGCTGTGTCGTTGCTGCCATTGTTGTTGTCTTCGAACAGGTCCGATTGAAAGATCGCGGCGGTGGTCAGGGCCTGGAAGGGGAGTACCGAGCTCAGGTACTGGTCGACAAAGAGGCTGACGTTGGCGATGCGGGTGCGGGGGACGAAGACGATGTCGTCGGGGCGTAGCGCGACATCGGCAGACGGGTTCTCACCACTGATGACCGGTCGCATGTCGACACTGCGGGCCAGGCGTTCACCGCCGGGCTGGGTACGGATCAACAGCACCTGCTGGCGGCGCGACGTGGTGAGGAAGCCGCCGGCTTCCTGGATCGCCTGGAGGAGGGTCATGTTCTCCACCAGACGAAGGGAGCCGCGGTTGCCGACCTCACCGCCGAGGTACACCCGCAGACCGCCCGCCTGGGTGACGATCACGGTGAGCTCCGGCAGCGTCAGCTCCTCGGAGTAACGCCGGGTGAGCTCGGCATCGAGCTCCGAGGGGGTCAGGCCGGCGGCTCGGACGTCGTCGACATAGGGCATCGAGATCATGCCATCGGGCCGTACCGTCACCTGTTGGTCGAGTTCGTTGTTACCCCAGAATTTGATGTCCAGCTGGTCGTCGATCTGGATCCGGTAAGGTCGCCATTCGACCTCCGGGAGAGGGCTCTCGACGACCGACGGTGCCTTGATCGGTGTCCGCGCGGCGCAGCCGGTCAGCGCCGGCAAGAGCAGGGTAGCAAGCAAGACTCGGACCGGAGAATGCGAAATCCTACACATAGCCATAAGGGTACCAAAGCCGGGGCCGAGCGAGCATCGACATCATGGCTTGACCGTCTCCTCAGGCTGAGATTGAGTGGGTGTGGTGAGCGCTGGCCGCCGTAGTTTCTGGTAGGCGCGGTAGCGTTCGTTGAGCGCGGCCGGGATGCTCATGCTGGCGATGGCGAGGAGCGACAGCACGGCGAGGATCGCCTGGCCCGTGGCATCCGAGCTGAGCAGATTCTTCTCGATCAGGAAGAGCCCGTAGACGATCGGAGCATGGAAGGCCCAGACCTGCAGCGAGTTGCGGCCGAGAAAGATCAGCCACCGGGCGTTGACCAAGGGCTTGTAGCGTTCGAGCACGTAGCACAGCGCGTAGACCACGAGGACGAAGTTCAACAGGCGCAGAGGGGCCTGGTACTGCTTGTTGGTCAGGGTCTCGATCCAGCCGATGAGTTCGGGCCCCGGAATGTATCCGGCGTAGGTGTCGAGAGTCTGAGAGCCGAGGCGCTCAGCTCGCTTGATCAGGCGGATGAAGTGCCGGGCGAAGAAGAGAAACAGAGCCCCCGAGGCACAGAGCAGGACCCACCGCGGGTCGTAGGCACGAAAGAGCTGGCGGCCTTTCTGTCGGTTGAAGCCTAGCCACAGGCCGACGAAGTAGATGATCTGCCAGGCGAGCACGCTGAGCGAGCCGAGCCGCGGGTCGAAGAACGGCCGCAGGGTCACATCGAGCAGCCACTCGCGGAAACCGAATTGGGTCGCCAGCCAGAGGAGGAAGCTGCCGGCCAGCCAGTAGCGCGCCCGGCCGCGGTTGTACTCGCCGATCGCCAGGGGCGTGATGGCGATCAGGATGCAGTAGAGCGGCAGGATGTTCATGAAGGTCGGCTGGTAGAGGAGCAGCAGACCGAGGCCGACGTTGCGTGGAATCTCTTGAAAGAAGCCGGTGGCGTAGCGCGCCTCGCGCCAGGGCTCGGCGATCGTCGGGAAGGCCAGGGCGAAGGCGAGGACGAAGAGGAAGACCGCGATGTGGAACTTGTAGATCGTCCAAGTCTTGGCCAGGGCCCGGCGCCAGAGCTCGCGGCGGCTGACCTTCTCGGACCATTTGGTGTAGACCGCCCCGGCGACGAAGCCGGAGAGGAAGACGAAGCCTTCGGCGCCGCCGGTGAAGCCGGCGAACTCGAGGGTGATCTTGGTTACCCAGCTGCCGACATGGCCGCTCATCATCAGCACCAGGCAGAAGCCGCGGATGGCGTCGAGCTGCACGTCCCGCTTCATGCGGTCTTTTCCTCGGACGGCGTGTCTACAGACATTGATCCTTCGGACGGCGGTGTGCCATTCGGTGCTGCGGGCGATGCCAGCCAATCACCGACCTGAGCATGAATGGTCTCGGCGGCGAGGTGATGCCCCGCCGCGTTCCAGTGCCCGTCGAAGCGGAAGTGATAGTCCAGCGGCTGGCCCTGGGCCTCGAACGCGGGGCGCAAGTCAACGACCTGCAGGTCGAGCGCGCGCAGACGAGAGACGAAGTCATCGTGCACCGTCCTAGCCGCGTCGCGCTCGTCGCCGAGCCAGAGGGTGCGGGATGGAATGACCACCACCGCGACGCGCGCGGCCCCGCTGTCGGTCACCAGCGCCGCGGTTTGCTCGGCGGAGCTGCTCAGCACGTTCGGCGACACGGCCGACGGGCGCAGCCAGCGCTCTTCGCGGCGGATCAGTCCTAGTCGACTGGCGAGATCGGCCGATACCGCGTGCTGATGGAGGGCGGTGGAGAGGGCGCTGTAGAGGGCGGTGTGGCTCTTGAAGTACTGCTTAATCTTGGCCCAGCGGTTGAGCCGCAGGCGCTGCGGCCGGGGCGCCGCATAGTCCTTGAGGTCGTTCTCCATGCAGACGCCGACGAGCAGCGAATCGATCGTCGCGCCGCGCTCGCGGGCGTACGCGACCAGGCGGCCATAACCCGGGATGGTATTCGGAATGCTGATGTTGTAGACCGTCCGTCCGGACAGCGCCTGCAGGCGATCCGAGTAGCGCTCCGGTTCTTCGACGCCCCAGCCGAAGCTGAACGAATCGCCGACCACAAAGAGATCGCGAGTCGTCGACTGGCGCAGGTCCTTGGCGTCGCGAAAGCCGTGCTCGTTGAACGCGACCTGCACGTCGTAGTCGCCCGAGGCGCGCCATTGGCGGCCGCTGGTGTTGCGCTGGCCCAGGTAGAGACGGTCGGCGTTGTAGTGAAAGGCGACGCTGCCGGCGGGACTGTGGCGCGGCCTGGCGACGCGAATCAACAGCTCGAGCACCACCAGGCTCACGACCATGGACGCGGCGAAGAGAAGGAAGGTCGCGAGCTTCTTCATCGCGGCGCCCCCGGAGCGGGGCTCGTGTGGCTCTGCCCAGACCTGTTCTGCCCAGACCTGCGTAGGCGGGCCAGGATCTTGGGCTGCCGGTGGCTTGTGGCGAGGCGGTTGCGACGCTCTTCTTCGATCGCCAGAATCTCGAAGCCGTAACCCTCGAGGCGGCGCGCGATACCGGCCGGGGTCTGGTAGCTCATCGTGCGCGTGGCGCGCATCGGGATCTGGGTGCCGAAGATTTGCAGCAAGAAACCATTGAGCAGGGCGAACGGCACCCCGCCGTGCTCCCAGCGCAGGCGCAGGAACTTGCGCCAGTAGAACCAGAAATCGGTCAGGTGCAGCCAGACCAGGCCATCTTCGGCACAGACGCGCGCGATCTCGGCCAGGGCCGGGAGCACCCGCACGTGCATCAGGACGACGCGGCACAGGATGCGGTCGAAGCTGCAATCAGCGAACGGCAGCACTTCGGCGTTGCCGCGCACCGGTAGGGCGTTGCCGATCTGCTCGAAGTCGCGCAAGGCAGTGAAGATACCCAGCGCGGTCGGATCCCACTCGAGCCCGACACCCAGACGGGGCCCCTGACGCAGCAGGGCGATCAGGCTTTGGCCGCCGCCGCAGCCGATGTCGAGGACCCGCGAGTCGGGCTGCACGTCGAGCGGTGCGACGAAACGTAGGGCGTCGCCGTCTTCGATTTGGCTGCGGTACTCGGCCAGGTGGTAGGCCAGGCTGCGCCCGAGCTGGGTCAGGCGCGGGCTGGCGGCGCTGCCCTCACACAGGCCCTCAGTGATCCAGCGCTCGGCCAAGGGTGTCTCGACGCCGAGGTCCGGCTGCCGGGCCAGGCGCTCGAGGGCCAGCCGTGTTGGCGGATCTTGCAGCAGCTGCAAGCAGAGCCGGCGGATATCGAGCTGAGCCTTCCCGCGCACCCACCGCCCCTTCAGGCTAGCTCGACCCGCGGCTCTCGGCGTAACACGCCCCACATCGCCAAGCCGACCCCCACAACGACCACAAGCAGCTGAGTGCCTAGCATGGCGACCTGGCCTGCCGCGCTCAGGTCGCGGTAGATCAACAGCGATAGGTAGCATTGCGCCAGGCTCAGGATGAGCAAGGCGACCGTCCATCGCCACCAGATCGGATGGTGACGGGGCCGATCGATGAACAGCGCGACAGGGATAAAGATCCCAGGGAAGCCGGTGCCCAGCATACGCGCCCAGTCGGTCGCTACGATGCACAGAAGAAAACCGATGGCGATCATGTAGAGACTCTCGAACCGGAGCTGGCGGATTGTCAACACGCCGAGGCCGGCGAGGGCCCAGAAGAAGCCGTAAGATTTCGTCAGGTCCCGAGCGATGCGCTTCGGCAGGCCGAACTGATCGACATTGTAGGCCCAGACCTCTTGCAGGACCTCGTCCAGATCCTGCGCCGACTCGACCGTGTAGGAGCCGGGCTTGGGCTCGATCGTGGCACGGATCGCGACGAAAGAGAGCAGCGGCAGGGCGCACAGGGCAGCGGTGGTCAGCACGCTGCGGACACCGAGGCGCTCGCCGGCCAGCCGATGGACAAAGAGGATCGGCAGCAACAGAACGAGGGTTTCCTTGCCCAGGACACCGAACGCCATGACCACGGTTGCCGGCAGAAAGTGGCGTTTCAGAATCAACAGCAGAGCGAGGGCAAAGAGGAAGTTGGCCAGTGGATCGATGCGCCCCCAGCGGGCCAGGTAGTTGGCCAGGGGGTACGAGAGGCAGAGAAAGACGCCAGTGACCATCGCCGAGGTGTGGGAGACGCCGAGATGGCGGAAGAGGAGATACATGGTCAGCAAGGTGGCGAGGGTCGCGCTGTAGGCGACGGTGAAGAAGCCCTGGCCGAGAGAGCCCGGTAGCCATTGCACCAGCGTTGGCGTCAAGACCCGAAAAGCGAAGGGGGCCGGCGCTGCCTCGCCCCGCACCATGGCGGCGTAGTGGGTCGTGTCGCCGGTCATGAAGTCCCGCGGACCGATCAGGTAGACCACCGCCATGGCGGCGGCGAAGACCGCCGCCGCGGTCGTCATCTCTTGGCGTGAGATGTTCAATCCGAGAGAGCCTCATCAGGCGTCGATACGCTACGGTTCGGGCAACAGGTCGAAGGCTTCAGAGCGTCAGGCAGACCGCTTGGCCGGGACATCGGCGTGGCTGGACGTCCCCGGGAGCACTCGCAGTTCTAGCACGATAGCTCGTCAACATTACGAGCAAGCTGACGAATCGTCGCGTCGGCGGCCATTCCCCGACCGCCGGCGCAATGATGTCAGAAGCCGGGGCCGGGGTGTCAGAAGCCGGCGCTGTGTACGGCGAATTCGGCCGAGCCGCGCGCCAGGAGCTCGTTCAGCGCGGCGACGCACAACGGGCGGCTGAAAAAGAACCCCTGCATCTCATCGCAGCCGTGGACGCTCAGGAACGCGCGCTGCTCCTCCCGCTCCACTCCCTCGGCGACCACCCGCATATCGAGGCTGTGAGCCATACCGATGATCGCCTTGACGATGGCTCCGTCATCACCGTTCTGGCCGATGTCGGCGACGAAAGCCCGGTCGATCTTGAGAGCTGTGATCGGCAAGCGCTTCAGGTAGCTCAGAGACGAGTGCCCGGTACCGAAGTCATCGATGGCGATACCGATACCCCGCGACCGCAGCTCGCCGAGGACCTGAATGCCGTGTTCGGGATCCTGCATGACGGCACTCTCGGTGATCTCGAGCTCGAGCCGATTGGGATCGAGGCCCGTCTTACCGAGCAACCGGTCGACGGAATCCAGAAAGCCGTCGCGCTGCAGTTGCTGCACCGAGAGATTGACCGCCAGGCGCAGTGGTAGGCCGGCATCTTGCCAGCGCCGCGCCTGGGCACAGGCAGTTTCCAAGACCCACTCGCCGAGTGCGCCGATCAAGCCGGACTCCTCGGCCACGGCGATGAAATCGTTCGGCATGACGACATCATCGTCGCTCCGGCGCCAGCGAACGAGGGTCTCGACGCCGGTGAAGCGGCCGTTCTTGGCGTCGACCTGTGGCTGGTAGTGGAGAATCAGCTCTTGCGTATCGATCGCGTGGCGCAGGCTGTTCTCGAACATCAGCTTCTCGAGCGCCCGGGCATTCATCTCCGGCGTGTAGATCTGATAGCCATCACGGCCTTGATCCTTCGCCCGATGGAGCGCGATGTCGGCGTTCTTGATCAGCGTTTCGGCGTCGGTGCCGTCGTGGGGGAAGAGGCTGATGCCGATGCTGGCGGTGACGTGCAAACGATGCCCCTCGAGGGTGACCGGCGGTCGCAAAGCGTGGCGGATGCGTTGCGCCACTTTGGCCACGTCTTCGACTTGGCGCAGATCGGACAGCAGGATGAGGAACTCGTCGCCGCCGAGGCGCGCAACCGTGTCGCCACAGCGTTTGCAGCCGGTCAATCGCTGACCGATCTCGATCAGCAGACGATCGCCCGCGGCGTGGCCCAGGGTGTCATTGATGGTCTTGAAGCGGTCGAGGTCGAGAAACAACAGCGCCAGCAGTTGGTGACTTCGTGTCGCCTGGGCGATGGCGTGGCGCAGGCGGTCGTCGAACAGCATGCGGTTGGGTAGGCCGGTGAGGTGGTCGTGGTAGGCGTGGTGACGCAAGGTCTCTTCGGCTTGTTTGCGCTCGGTAACGTCGCGAAAGCTCCACACTCGGCCGACACACTCGCCGCCGAGGCGCTGCGGCTGCGAGTAGCGTTCGAAGCATCGGCCGTCGCGGAAGCGCACCAGATCATGACTTTCCGCCTGCGGATCGTCATAGAGCTGTTGCACCTTGCGCAGAAAGCTCTGCGGCTGCAGCAGTTGACCGGCGATGTAGTCGAGCGCTCGGGCATCGTCGCGTGCTGCCAACACGTCCGGCGGGATGCCCCACATGTCGACGAACTTGCGATTGAAAGTGACGATCTTTCCCTCGCGATCGACCACCAGAATGCCGTCGGCGGTCGACTCGAGAGTCGCCCGCAGGAGGGACAGAGAGGTCTCGAGCTCCACGTGAGCTCCCTCGCGCTGGGAGATGTCGCGGTCGATGGTGCCGCCCGCATCCCATCGAGACTCTTCGATCTGCACGGACTCCTCCTCCTGAGTACCGTCAGGGCCATGCCCCGGCGAAGATCACTTCGAGCGATTGCGGAGCCTGAATGCCGCGTCCCCCCACGATATTCGGCTCCAGCTGTATCACCCGGCTGAGCGCAACGCTTCAGACCGAGTGTTAGGGGAAAAGGTTAACACGAAATGAGTAGGGATGCAGTCTCGATGTGCCGGGCCGCGAATAGCCGTAGAATTCCTCGAATCAGGAAGCCTGGAGGAGCTCGGCCATGACCAAGTCTGCAGAGAAACAGGGCTCGACCCACGAACGTACCGTTTTGGAGGACGCCTGGGAGCGTTTCGCCA
>JBCCGX010000239.1:0-10759 GCA_039029035.1 Acidobacteriota bacterium
CCGGAAGACGTCCGGCCGAGGCTCGACGCTCCCTCGGTTGTGCGAGCCGACGGTCTTCGTTTCGAGCTGATGCATCGTCAAGCCTCCGTGGCGGCGGGAGCGCCGAATCGCATGAGGAGTCCACGCAACTTAACAAGCCGAAGGCCGGCACGAAACGCGCCGTAGGGTATGCGCGCCCCACCCTTTCGGGTGGGGTGATTCAGCGGCTATACGGTGTGAGCGGCTAGACGGAGTCAGCCGGCGCCGTGCTCGGCCAAGAGCCAAAAGAAAGGATAAGTCTTGTCAATTCAATCCCTGGGTGGTGCGCTGGTTTGCAACGATCGAGCCCAGTCCGGTGCGCTGGCAGTGCACGACGATGTGCCAGACCTTGCGGTTCTCTCTTGCACGCAAGAATCTGATGACCAGGAGGAGACCCTTCGATAATCAGAGCTAGTGCCTCACAGCAGGCCCATACGGTCGGCCGCGAGAAATTGCCTCAGCGGGCGCGCCGGACGGGTTCTCCTAACTCGTTTCGATTTGACAATCTAACTTTCAATTAGCTAATCTAAATACGTCTGCTCACCAATCGAAGACAATTTGCCGCGAGAGGTCGCGACACCAAATCAAGTTTGAAAATGGGGTCTATCGCCCCGATTACAGGTGTGGCCTTGCGACCTTGTCGTGATGTGTTTCTGCTTTTTGTCGACGTCTTGCTTGCACCTTCTTCGACTTCCGGGGTCTGAACGGACGGGTTACCCCGGCGCAGGCTAGGAACCTGAACATGGCAGTTTCTCCAGGGAATGATCAACTCAGTGACCCTCCGGCGCGAATCTACGACGTCATCGGCCTCGGCTTCGGTCCTTCGAACCTAGCCCTTCTGGCGGCGATCCGAGAAGAAGCCGAAGAGACCCACGGCCGAGCGCTCTCGGCCTTGTGCATCGAGCGCAAGAAAGACTTCCAGTGGCACCCTGGCATGTTGCTGGAGGGTGCGCGGATCCAGCTCTCTTTTCTCAAGGATCTGGTGACGCTGCGCAACCCGCGCAGCCGCTTCACCTTTCTCAACTACCTGCGCGAGAAGGACCGCCTGGACCGCTTCGCCAATCTGCGCAACTTCTTTCCCACCCGGCTGGAGTTCAACGACTACTATCGCTGGGTGGCGGATCAGGTCGACGACGACGTCCGCTACGGCGGCGAGATCGTCTCGATCCTGCCCCAGCCGGCGCCCGACGGCGGACGGATCGAAACCGTCAAGGTACAGGTGCGCGACGTCGACACCGGCGAGTTGGAAGAGTACCTGACCCACAATCTGGTCGTTGCCACCGGCGGCGTTCCCAAGCTGCCGCAAGCCCTGCAGCTCGACTCCTGCCCGCGGGTCCTGCACTCACGTGACTTTTTGCTGCGCATTCCAGCCGAATGCGCTCAAAGAGACGCCGCCTATCGATTCATCGTGGTCGGCTCGGGGCAGAGCGCGGCCGAGATCTTCGAGTATCTCTACAAGCGCTATCCCAACGCCGACGTCACCGCCACCCTGCGCCGATTCGCCTTTCATCCGGCGGATGAGAGTCACTTCGTCAACGAGATCTTCTTTCCCCGAATGGAAGGCTTTCTCTTCGACCTGCCGCAGGAGCAACGGCTGGCGATCATCGACGACCACCGCGACACCAATTACTCGGCGGTCGATCGAGAGCTGATCCAGGCGATCTACGAAGACCTCTACCAGTTCGACCTCGCCGGTGACGACCGAGTCCAGGTACTCCCTTTCCTGGAGCTCGAGGCAGCAGAGGAACGGGGCGACGACGTTCGCCTGACCTATCGCAATCTGGTGCGCGATACGACGGAGCAGCTACGAGCCGACTACGTCATCTTGGCGACCGGATACGAAAGGCCCAAACGCCATCCGCTGATCGAAGGGCTGAGACCTCATCTACTGGTCGATGAAGACGGCGCCTATCGGGTCAGTCGCGATTACCACGTCCGCGCCCACGAGGACTTCCAGCCACGCATCTTCCTGCAGGGTTTCAGTGAGCACACCCACGGCCTGTCGGACACGCTCCTCTCGACGTTGCCGATGCGGTCGCTGCAAATCCTCCAAGCCCTGCGGACCGAGGACGGCGCCATGCCCGTACCGGAAGATCTCGCTGTACGAGCCCAGGGCGTCGGCGCTTGACGGCGTCAGCTCGCCGACGGATCGCTTCCGGTCGAGTGACCGGCGGCTTCGCAGCGACACGTCGCTGGTCCGGTGGTCTGTAGCGCTCGAGCCGTCTGAAGGCGACATTGACACGCCCGCCGACAGCGAGACGCCCGCCAACGGCAGGCGAGCTCTCGCCCTGACGGCGGACGACCGGGGAGAAGAGAATCGATGCCATTCGACCAGCGCGTAAGGATCCTGCCCCAAGACGATGCCAGCTCGGGCTGGAACGAGCCTTTGCCGGCCCGACCACCGAGCCGAAGCCTGCGCGGCGAGGTGCGCGCCGACACCGCGGTGATTGGTGCCGGCTTCACCGGGCTGGCAATCGCGCGCCGCTTGGCCGAGGTCGAGCCCGATTGGCGTATCGCCATCCTCGAGGCCCAGCGGGTGGGATCCGGCGCTTCGGGCCGCGCCTCGGGTTTCGTCGTCGACCTGACCGACTTCGCTTCCAGGATGCCGCTCGAAGCGATGCGCCTCTACGTCGAGGTGGCTGGCAGCGGCATCGCCGACCTGCGGCGTTTGGTGCGCGATCACGACCTCGATTGCGATTGGGACGAGACCGGCTGGATCCGAGCCGCGGGTGGCGAAGAGGGACAGCGCTTCCTCGACGCTTTTCCGTCCCTCTACGAGCCGCTCGAGATCGACTACGAGCGGCTCGACCGCGACCGGATGCACGCCATCACCGGCACGTCGTTCTACCGTGCCGGCATGCGCCTGCCCGGCTACCCGCTGGTCCATTCAGCCGCTCTCGTCCGCGGGCTGGCGCAGACCCTGCCGAAATCGATCGAGCTCTACGAAGAATCGCCGGTCCTCCGGATCCGAGGCGGTAACGCCTCCCGGATCCAAGGCGGTAGCGCCTCCCCTCTTCGAGGCGAGAATCCCTTTCGGATCGAAACCGAGCACGGCAGCGTCATCGCCGACCGGATCTTATTGGCCACCAATGGCTACACCCCGGCCCTCGGCTTCCTGCCGCGCCGCATCTTTCCTCTCTACACCTTCGGCAGCTTCACCCGGCCGCTCACCGACGCCGAACAGCAGGCCTTGAGCGGTGATTCAGAGTGGGGCCTGCTGGCCATGGACCCCATGGGCTCGACGGTGCGCCGGACCCGCGACCAGCGCATCCTGATCCGCAACACTTCGTTCTACAGCCGCAAGCTGCGCGTCGACCGGCCGACCCGGGAACGTATGCGGCAATTCCACCGACAGGCCTTCGACCAGCGCTTCCCGATGCTGCCGGAGGCCGAGCTCGAGTACACCTGGGCCGGCCTGATGGGGACGTCGCACAACGGCCAGATCAGCTTCGGCGAGTTGCGCCCCGGTCTTTTTGTCGCCGCCGGCTACACCGCCGCCGGCATCGCCATGGGCACCGCGGCCGGGCGCCTCCTGGCCGAGCTCGCGGCTGGCGTGGACTCGCCGCACCTGCGATTCGTGCTCGACCTGCCGAAGCCCACCTGGATGCCACCGGATCCTTTTCGCAGCCTCGGCGGCTGGTGGCTCAACGAGAGAATGAACGCCAAAGCCGGCCCCTACCTGTGAGATCGGTCACTGTTCCACAACATAGAATTGGCCCAGCATCTAGACGAGAGAGGATGACGATTCATGCTGATCCAGAAGATGTCTCCGGAAGCGTTCTCCAAGGCCTATGGCATCCTCTGCCTTGGCGCTCACCCCTGGCAGGGTGTTGCCGAAGCGCCGTTCTACGCCACCTGGTGCGCCATCGAGCCCGGGCATGTGGCGCGCGCACACAAACACCAGGAGCACGAGGTCTTTGCCATCGTCAAGGGCCGCGGCATGATGCGGGTCGACGACGAGCGGGTCGAGGTCGGCCCCGGTGACATGGTCTTCATGCAGCCCTGGAATGTGCACGAGCTGACCAATCTGAGCGACGAGGACGATTTGCTCTTTCTCGATCTCTGCTGGGAGTCCATGGAGGAAGCAGCGGCGGACAACGAGGCAGCGCTGAGCACGGTGGCGGAGCGCTCCGAGCACGAGCTGGTGATCGCGACCCCGCCGACAGCCAACGGCGACCTCCACGTCGGCCATCTCGCCGGACCCTTTCTCGCCGCCGACATCTACGCGCGCTACCAGCGCCTGCGTGGCGTCGAGGTCACCTATCTGACCGGCGCCGACCGGCACCCGACCTACGTCGCCGCCCGCGCC
Organism: Acidobacteriota bacterium; assembly: GCA_039029035.1. Taxonomy (GTDB): domain Bacteria; phylum Acidobacteriota; class Thermoanaerobaculia; order Multivoradales; family J023; genus JAAELT01. The sequence continues at coordinate 4,328 of JBCCGX010000239.1, forward strand.
CACCAGCTGGGCGAAGCACCTGCGGCCATCGCCGAGCGATTCGGCCAGCAGATGGCCGAGACGTTGGGCCGCGCCAACATCGAGGTCGATCACTGGGCTCGCCCCGATCGCTCGCCGCATCACGTCAGTTGGACTCGGGACGTCTTCGCCACGCTCTTCGAGCGCGGCGTGCTAGTGGCTCGAGACGCGCCGACACTCTACTGCGAGCCTTGCCGCCAGTGGCTCCACGAAGCCTTCGTGCACGGCAAGTGCCCGCATTGCGGTGCCGACTCGGGCGGCAACGCCTGCGAGAGTTGTGGCCGCCCCAACGACTGCGTCGACCTGATCGAGCCGCGCTGCAGCTTGTGCCAAGGCGAGCCGCAGACTCGAGACGTCGAGCGCATCTACCTGCCTCTGGCACCTTTCGCTGACCGCCTCGAGACCTTCTGGTCCGAGGTCGGGATGAGCTCTCACTTACAAGCGTTGTGCAGCCAGATGCTGGCTGATGGCCTGCCAGACATCGCCGTCAGCCACCCGGGAGAGTGGGGTATTCCGGTACCTGTCGAAAGTTTCGAGGGTCAGCGGATCTATGTCTGGTTCGAGATGGCACCAGGGTTCTTGGCCGCGACCCGCGAGGCCCTCGAAGGCCGCCAGGACGCACCCGACTGGCGTCAGCTGTGGACGGCGGAGCGCCACGAGATCAGGCAGTTTTTCGGCTTCGACAACGGTTACTTCTTCGCGCTGCTCTTCCCTGCCATCCAGATGGCCTACGACGGGGACTTACATCTGCCGAAGACCTTCCTGGTCAACGAGCTCTATCGCTACGAAGGGTCGAAATTCTCGACCAGTCGCAACCATGGCCTGCAGGCTCGCGAGCTGTTGGCGCAGGTCCCGGTCGACACGGCGCGGTTCTTTCTCGCCTACGATGGGCCGGAGCGAGAGCAGACTACCTTCTCCATGGCAGCGCTGCGCGAGACCGTCGAGCGGCAGCTCGCGGGCGACTGGCAGACCTGGCTACGGGGCTTTGCCGAAGGCGTCGAAGAGGAATTCGAAGGTGTCGTGCCCGGAACTGGGGCCTGGACCGACGAACAACAGCGCTTCTTCCGTACCCTGGGACAGTTGGTCGCTTCGGCGGCCGAAGCCTACGAAGCAGCCACCTTCTCCCCTCGGCGAGCGGCTCGGGTTCTGTGCCAGCTGGTCGAAGAGGCGAGGCGCTTCGCGGGCTCGGAGGAGCACTGGCGTGGCCTGGCGCATCGCTTCGAAGAGCGCCGGACGGCGGTGGCCCTCGAAGCGTTGGCGGCCAAGACTCTGGCACAGCTCGCGGCACCGATCATGCCCGGCTTCGCCCAGGACCTATGGCACTCCCTGGGCTGCAATGGCGAGCTGCGATGGGACGAGACCCCGGAGTTCCCCTCCGGCCAAAAAATCCGACCTGAGCTTAGCCAGACGTCACTCGGGCTCAGCTGACGACAGGCGGCGGAAAGAACTCGGCGTCGAGCCCGCTCACCGCCTGGTCCGGCGGAACCAGCTGAGGCTCATCGTCCCACCCACCTACGGCCGACGAGTAACCCAGGGCGCGCCAGAGTCGTTCTGAGAACTCCGGCATGAGGGGCGCACTGATCAATGCCAGCACCCTGATCGTGGCCAGCTCGAGGGCAATGCCGGCCTGGTTTTGGGACGTGGCCGAGGGCAGATCCGCCCAGGCCGCCTCGGCGACACCGAAGGCCTGCGCCTCGTGCACCAGGCGCATGACCCGACGGGTGGCGCGTTGGAGCGAGAAGGACTCGGGTGCGTAGTCAGCCCGGGCACCGGCGAGGAACTCTCCCAGCCGATCGCGGTAGCTCTGTTGGTTGGCCGTCCAGGCAAGACCTTCCGGCGCCAGACCGGCACAGCCCGCATCGACCCTCGTCTGCACCGAAGCCAGCCAGGGCTGCCAGCGGCCGATCAGCTCATCGCTGACGAAGTCGGCGAATTCAGCCAGTGAGAAGTTGCTCCGTTCGACCTCCGGCGCGGTGAACGCGACATAGAAGCGGACCGTATCGGCCGAGTTCTTCGCTACCAGATCACGGGTCCACACCGCGTGGTCACGGCTGGTGGAGAATTTCGAATAATCGAGTCGGTAGAGCTGATTCGAGACAAAGGCCACCGGCGGCCTGACCGTCTCGTCGAAGGCGTGCAGGAGGGCCGGATAGAGAACCCCATGATTCCAGCAGTTGTCGAAGCCGAAGAATTGCACAACACGGTTGTTGCCGGATCCCCAGAAGGCCTGCCAACCGTCGTCACGGCCTATCTTGTCGCTCAGCTCAGCGCTCGCCGCAAGATACCCCGGCGCCATCTCGAGCCAGGCCGAGACCACCTGGCCGTCGAAGCCCGGCAGGGGAACCGGGATGCCCCAGTCGGAGATGTGGCTGGAGACCACGCGCGGCAGCTCACCGGCCATCAAGCGATGGCATAGAGCCCGATGCTGAGTGCTCATCGCTGTTTGGCGATGGTATTCGACCAGCATCTCGCGGTACGGCTCGAGAGGGAAGAAGAGTCGCCGGACCGGCTTCTCGGTCGGCGTGTTGCCACACTGCTTGCACACCGGGTCGATCATGTCGACAACCTGGTTGGGCAGCCCGCAATCCTCACAAGCGTTGCCACAGGTCCCCTCGCCGCAGTGGGGGCAGGTACCCGTCACCCGAACCTCGAACAGATAGAGATCGTCACAGTGCTCGCAGACCAGAGCCGGCGCCTCCTCGGCCACAAGATGCCCGCGATCGTAGAGTCGGCGAACGGTGTCGCGCACCAGGTCGGCATGGTAGGGCGAGGCATTAGGTCGATAGAGGTGGGCGCAATCGACCTGCACCTTCTCGAGCGTGCCGGCGATTCTCTCGGCGAAGAGATCAGCCGTCTGCTGCGGGGTCTCGCCGCGCTGCTCGGCCATGGCGGTGGTCCAGATCTGATTGTCGTCCGTCCCGACGACGAAATAGGCCGGATCGCCGAGCAGCCGGCGATGACGAATGTAGACGTCCGCCGACAGGACCGGCCCGGACAAGTGGCCGAGATGCAGGTCGCCGTTGGGGTTCGGCGGCGAGGGATAAGCGATCGTCCTGACGCCTGCGGAGGATGGGTTCTCGGGAATCATTCCGTGGGTGTTCATCGATCTCCTCTGCGCAAGAAAGCATCTAAGTGGCTTCGGCCTCGAATGGCAAAGTCCGCATCGGTGCACAGGAAGGCGGAGCTCGATCAACGTTCGGGATCGCGTCCTCCTGAGCGCAGCTGGCCAACAAGGCGCAAGCAAAGCTCCACTTTGCCGGCAAGCCCACGATTATCGGCAAAACGATATCGGCGAGACAAGTGGCCTAAAGAACTATTTAACTGAGAGTATGCCTCTGGCGCGGCAAAGTCAAAGCTTGCGCCCCTAGGGGAGGTTAACTTGGCCCGTGAGACAGAGCCAAAGACAGGCATGGCGCACGCCTAGTCGTCGCTGACTTGCGGTGTCAAACGCCGGGCCCAATGCTCGGGACTTTCGCCGCCGGTCGCCAGGCGGAGCTCGAACCAGGAGCGCAGGATGTCGATCCGGGCCAGGTCACGCAGGGTGCGCTGGCGTCGCAGGGCTGCTTCGGCGTCCAGGAGATCGTTGGTGGTCGCGCGGCCCACTCGGTTGCGCTCACGCTCGACCCGCAACGTTTCGCTGGCGAGCTCGACCCCGCGGCGCCGTACGCCATCCGCCGCCCGGGCGGTGGCGAGCCGCGCCAACGCATCTCGGACCTGCACCTCGACCCCACGCCGTAGCTCGGCCAGGTCTGCCTCCAGGGCACCGCGCTGCGCTTCCAGCGTCGCGATGCGCGGCGCGCGGGTCCCGGCCGCGAAGGGATTCCAGGTGAGGCCCACTCGACCGTCCATCAGATCTTCGGGCAAAAACGGATCGCCATCGGCCTGCACCCACGACACTCTCGCTGACAGGCGTGGCAGGCGTTCCGCCCGCACCGCGCGGGCTCGCAGATCGAGCGCCTGGACGCGCGAGGTGAGGGCCGCTACATCCGGCCGAGACGCGAGAGCGTCGGCGAGCAGAGAGTCGATCGACTCGGCCCCCTCTGCTGCCGCCGGTGGATCGTCGAAGACCGGCTCCACAGCACCATCGTGCCCGACCGCCCGGCCGAGGTCGTAGACTGCCACCCGACGATTCTCGGTCAGGATCTGGCGATCGAGCTCAGCCGACTCGAGATCGAGACGCACCTTGAGAGCCTCGGCTTCCAGGGTGCGTCCGGCGGTCACTCGCTGCTGCATCTCGTCCAGATTAGCTGCCAGGCTGGCGATGAAGGCGTTGGTCGAGCGCAGATTGGCATCGATCGCCAAAACCTGCAGGAAGCTGCGCGCGGCCGAGGCGGCGAGCTCCTGACGCACGCGCTGGGCGTCGCTCGCAGCCGCCACGGCTTCCGTGCGCGAGGCTTTCGAGCGATAGAAGACCTGGGCCGGCTCGAGCAGCGGCTGGATGATCTCGATCGCAGTCGAGGTGGAGGTTCGATCACCGAGGGTCAGATCGCCGAGCGGAGTCGAGAAGTCGAAGTCGCGGCCGCGGTGGGTGACATCGAGGGCCACGTTCACCGTCGGCAGGGTCGCGGCTCGACGCCGCGCTACAGCGGTTCGGTCGGCAGCGACGGCGCGGTACTCGGCGGCGAGGGCTGTAGGCCGCTCGAGAGCTCGGACGAGCGCCTCGTCCAGGGTCAGCCGGAGAGGATTTCCCGGGTCGCGATCATTGGCGCCAGATCGGACGGCGCCCTCTTCAGCTGTTCCCATCGCGGCAGCTCGCGCCTCCGGTGACGCCGGCACGGCGTGCGTCGCAGCCGGCCAGCCCAGGGCGCAGACCAGGGCCAACACGGCGGCACTCGCCGCCGCACGGCGACGCGCCGAGGCGCCGAACAGGGGACCGGACGGCGCCGTGAAGAGCAGCTTGTAGAGCGCCGGGACCACCAACAGGGTAAGCACAGTCGAGGCGATCAGCCCAGAAATCATCGCCCAGGCCAGGGGCGGCCAGAGGGTGGTGCTCGAAAACGCCAGGGGCGAGAGCCCGGCGACCGTCGTCGCCATGGTCAGCAGAATGGGTCGCGTGCGACGCCGTACCGCTTCCACCAGAGCTTTCTCGGTGGAAAAACCCTCAGCCCGCAGGGATTCGATCACATCGAGCAAGACGATGGCATTGTTGACCACGATGCCGACCAGGGACACGACGCCGAGCATCGACATGAAACCGAAGGAGTTGCCGCTCAACAGCAGGCCCGGCACGACGCCGGTGGCTGCCAAAGGCACGGTCATCAAGATGATGCCGACGCGGCGGAAGGAATTGAACTCGGCGAGGAGGAAGAACAGCAACATCAGGAGTCCCAAGGGCATGGCGCCCAGGATCGCGGCGTTGGCCGAACCCGACTCTTCGAGCTCGCCGCCGAACTCGAAGCGCACTCCGGGCGGCAAATCCATCGCCGCAAGCCGCGGTTCGAGCGCCTCGAAGATCCGCTGCGACGTCGTTCCATCGGCGAGCTGCGAGAGGACTTTCACCGAACGACTGCGGTTGTAGTGGTAGATCGCCGCCGGCCGCCATTCGACCTCCAGTCGCGCCACCTGCGACAGAGGAACTGCCTGCCCACCGGCCCCCGCCACATCGATGGTGGCGAGATCCGCCGCCGGGAACTGCTCGCCAGCTGAGGAGCGCACCAGGATCGGGATCGGATCATCGCCCATGCGGTATTGCCCGACTTCGCTGCCCAGGGTGCGCCCGCGCAGCACCGCGGCAACGTCGGCACGGGTCAAGCCGTACCGCGCCGCGGCCGCGTCATCGATCTCGAAGACCACCGTCGGTACGCCGAGGCCGAGATCATGGCGCGTGTCCCGGGTGCCGGGGATCTCGCGCAGCTGGCGCAAGACCTCGTCCGCCACCACCTCCAGATCTTCGAGCTCGGCACCCAAGATCCGCACCTCGAGCGGTGCCTCGACCGGTGGCCCCTGCTCCAGGCGTCGAGCCACCAGATCGACTTCCGGCAGCTCACGGCGGCAGAAGCTACGCGCCCAGACGATGACCTCAGAGACCGCCTCCAGATCCGTCACCTCAGCCAGCAGCTGGGCCCGATGGGGACTGTTCGGGCGGCTCAGCAAGTTGTAGTAGAACTTGGGCGCCGAGCTGCCGATGAAAGTCGCCACCGAGCTCACTTCCGGGTGCTGGGTGAGGGCCGACTCGAAGCGCGTCGTCACCGCATCGGTGCCTTCGAGGTGGGTTCCTTCGGGCATCTCCAGGTCGATCACCACCAGCGCCCGATCAGCGGCGGGGAAGAACTGCTGGTCGAGCTGGCCGGCGGCCAGGATCGTCAGCAGAAGCAGGACCGCGGTACCGACCATCACCCAGCGCGGCCAGCGCACCGCCACCCGGGAGACGAATCGCGCCAGACGATCGCTGCGCTCGGTCCGCGAGCGTTGACG
>JBCCGX010000240.1:0-10702 GCA_039029035.1 Acidobacteriota bacterium
GGGGTCGCACGACGGCACACCGGAGCACTCACGGCTCTTGTTGTGGAGAATCCGCAAGCTCGCTTCGATCGTCGCCGGAGCGCTCCGGAACGTAAAATAGACTCGGTCCTGATCGCCGTCCTGGTCGAGATCGACGAGGCGCAAGTCATAGCCAGCCGACTGGGCCTCGGAACGGGTCCCCGAAAGGGCCTCGGTCTGGGCCTCGAGAGCCAACGTCATGCAGAGCGAGGTCAAGGCGAAAAGGGATACGCGATGCGTTTGCACGTCGATGGGCCTCCATGGGGATGTCGCGCGGCCGGTCCGGCCCGGCTCCTTGCGAACCGATCCCGCGACCGTCTTCACCCGTACTGCGTAATCGCAGCACAAACCTCATCATGGAACGTGCCGAGGATCGCGGCGACAACACATCGACACCTCTGAGCCAGACGATGAGCGAGCGAAACCCGGCGGACGACGTCACCGAGCTACTGCAAGCCTGGAGCGATGGCGATCGGATCGCCCTCGATCGCCTGATGCCACTGATCATGGCCGAGCTGAAGCGCCGCGCCGGCAGCTACCTGCAGCGCGAGCGCCAGGGCCATACCCTGCAGCCGACGGCGCTGGTCAACGAGCTCTACCTGCGCCTGATCGATCAGAATCGCTCGCGCTGGCGCGATCGGGCCCATTTCTTCGCCGTCACCGCGCAACTCATGCGGCACATTCTGGTCGACCACGCCCGCGCCCACCGAGCCGACAAGCGCGGCGGCTGGGCGGAAAAGATCGAGCTCGACGAAGAGCGCGACGCCACCCCCGGCGGGGTCGATCTGATCGCCCTCGACGACGCCTTGAACGCCTTGAGCGCGCTCGACGAGCGCCAGGGCCGCATCGTCGAGCTACGCTTCTTCGCCGGCCTGACCATCCCCGAGACCGCAGCAGTGCTCGGCATCGCCGAGCCCACCGTCAGCCGCGACTGGCGCAACGCCCGCGCCTGGCTGATGCGCGAGTTGGGGCGGGGTTAGCGGAAGAAGCGCGGCCCTCAGATCCGCGGCCAGAACGCGGATGCCTGTCGCAAGAAGTCAGGCGCCCCGAGGCAGGGCTATGAGATAAACTGTAGAAATCTATTTTGATCCATGAAGGAGGGTTTCATGTCTTTAACTTCGGTTGCTCGGGTCTTGTGGACCGTTCTGGTCATCGCTTCGCTACTCAACGGTCCGGCCGAGGCCGGGATCGGTGAGTGGACTTCCAACGGTCCCTTCGGTGGGGAGATCCAGACCCTAACGGTCGATCCCATCACGCCCAGCACCCTATACGCCATCACCGCCAACGGCGGCTTGTTCAAGAGTACGAACAGTGGCGCCAGCTGGAGCGCGGCCAACGATGGCTTTCCCGGCACTGCCTTTGCCCAGGACCTGGCGATCGATCCCATCACACCCAGCACCCTCTACGCAGCAACCTCCCTCGGTGTTTTCAGGAGCACAGACCGTGGCGCCAGCTGGAGCGCCGTCCTCGACGGCCTGAACACCTTTACTTCTGTCGTTGCGATCGATCCTGTCGCACCCAGCACAATCTACGCAGGAACCCTCTCAAAAGGCCTGTTCAAGAGTACGGATAGTGGGGCCAGCTGGAGCGCCATCAACAATGGCCTGCCCGACTCATCGACTCGTGCCCTGGCGATCGATCCGATCACACCCAGCACCCTATACACCGCCACCGGCCCCGTACTGCCGGGAGATGACGGCGGCGTATTCAAGAGCACCGACAGTGGCGCCACCTGGAGCGCCATCAACAACGGCCTGGCCGGCTCTGCCTTAGTCCTGGCCCTGGCGATCGATCCCATCACACCTAGCACCCTCTACACAGGAACCATCAACGACGGCGTGTTCAAGAGCACCGACAGTGGCGCCACCTGGAGCGCCATCAGCGACGGCCTGCTGACCTCCTTTCACTTTGGCTTGGCGATCGATCCCATAACGCCCAGCACCCTTTACGCAGGAACTTCTCGCGGCGTATACAAGAGCACCGACAGTGGCGCCACCTGGAGCGCCATCAACAGCGGCCTGAACACCTTGATTCTGGTCCTGGCTATCGATCCCATCACACCCAGCACTCTTTACGCAGGAACCCGCGGCGGCGTGTTCAAGCGACCGGCCGGTAGCTTCACCTGGAGCGCGGTCAACAATCGCCTGACCGGCTTCGATATCCAGGCCCTGGCGATCGATCCCTCCATGCCCAGCACCCTCTACGCGGGAACCGAAGCCGGCGTTTACAAGAGCTCCGACAGTGGCGTCAGCTGGAGCGCCATCAGCGACGGCCTGCCCGACATGACCTTTGTCCGGGTCCTGGCGATCGATCCCATCACGCCCAGCATCCTCTACGCTGGCGGCCCCGGCAGCGTGTACAAGAGCACCGACGGTGGCGCCAGCTGGAGCGCGGCCAACAACGGCCTGACCGGCTCTGCCTTTGCCCTGGCGATCGATCCCGTCACACCCAGCACCCTCTACGCAGGAACCCTCTTGAACGGCGTGTTCAAGAGCACCGACAGTGGCGCCAGCTGGAGCGCCATCAACGACGGCCTGACCAACACCCGGATCCGCGCCTTGGGAGTCGATCCCGTCGCGCCCAGCACCCTCTACGTCGGCACCACTTCCGCCGGCGGTGTGTTCAAGAGCATCGACGGTGGCGCCAGCTGGAGCGCCAACGGCCTGACCGGCATCAGTGTCCAGGCCCTGGCGATCGATTCCAGCACGCCCAACACTCTCTACGCAGGCACCATTCCCGACGGCGTGTTCAAGAGCACCGACAGTGGCGCCAGCTGGAGCACCATCAGCGTCGGCTTGCCCAACTCTACCTCGGCCGAGACCCTGGTGATCGATCCCATCACCCCCAGCACCCTCTACGTCGGCACCACGTTTCGCGGTGTGTACGAGAGCACCGACAGTGGCACCAGCTGGAGCAGGATGAACAACGGCCTGACCAACCTCCAGATCCGCGACCTGGCGATCGATCCCATCACAGCCAACACCCTTTACGCCGGCACCGCCGGCAGCGTGTTCGAGTGGACCTCCAGTGGGCCACCGTGTTTACCGAGCTCGACGAATCTCTGCTTGAACGGTAGCCGGTTCGAGGCTGAAGTCCACTGGCGCGATTTCACCGGCAGCACGGGGACCGGGTTCGTGGTCCCTCTGGGGTCAGCCGACTCGGGGCTTTTCTGGTTCTTCAGCGATGCCAACTGGGAGATGCTCATCAAGGTTCTGGATGGCTGCGACATCAATGATCATTTCTGGGTGTTCGCCGCCGCGACAACGGACGTCGAGTACACCCTGCGAGTCACCGATACCGGGACCGGTGCGGTCACCGAGTACTCCAATCCACTGGGCCGAGCCGCGCCAGCGATTACCGACACCAGTGCCTTCGCGACGTGCGGAGAAGGCGGCAGCAGATCGCTTGGCAACTCGACGTCTCGCAGAAAGATTCATTCTGCCTCGCAGGCTGCGCCTCGCCCACGGCTACCAATCAACAAAGTGACCGCAGAATGCACGCCGGATGCATCCAGCCTTTGTCTGAATGACGGACGATTCAAAGTCGAGGTGGCGTGGGTCGATTTCGGCAGCAACACTGGCACCGGGCAAGTGGTTCCGGCTGTTTCGAACGATTCTGGATTGTTCTGGTTTTTCAATTCGGACAACTGGGAGATGCTCGTCAAGGTGTTGAACGGCTGCGAGATCAATGATCACTTCTGGGTGTTCGCCGCCGCGACAACGGATGTCGAGTACACCCTTCGAGTCACCGACACCGAGACCGGTGCGGTCACCGAGTACTCCAATCCACTGGGCCGAGCTGCGCCAGCGATCACTGACACATCTGCTTTTCCGACCTGCCCTGAACCCAGAACCTGAGGGTCCTGGGTCGTGCTGTGAGAGCGCAATCTTCACCGCCAGACGAGCAGATCATCCAGCATCAGACTGCCCTGGGTTCCGGGATCGACCCCCAGGATGCCCAAGCGCAGCCACTCGATCGGCTCGCTGAGGCTGTCGAGATGTCGTAGAACAGCGATCGGCTGACCGTCGAGCCACAGGCGAAAGTAACCGCTCGGATTGCTGCCGAGGGAACCCTGCCATTGCAGCTCGACGGTGTGGGTGCCGCTGACCGGCTGCCAGGGCGTGGAGGCCAAACCGGTCGGCTCGGTGCCTACGGCGGTGATCTGCAGTTTGCCGTCGAGCCGGGTCAGGCGGATGTTGACGTCGGGCAAGCCGAAGAGGGGATTGGTGTCGGAGCCGAAGTCGAAGAGGCGTAAGAGATCTCCCTCCGCCATGACAAGCCGGGCGACATCGAGCCGGAAGCGGGCGTTCAGCCGGGTCTCGGCCAGCGGATCAGCAGCGACGTGGTAGCTGGTCGAATAGGCCGGGTCAGCCAACAGTCCGAAGGCACCGCTGAACGCGCCGGCACCACTCACCGAAGCACCGCTGCCATGGGCGTCATCCCAAGCCCCATCGAGATCACCGGCTTCGAAGTCGTCAAAGAAGACCAGCGGCTCGCCCGCAGTCAGGCCCTGCGCGTAGGTCCGGATGTGATCGAACTCCATGTGGATCGAGCCGAGACTGACCGGCTCCAGGGGCATGATGCCGACCTGCACCGTGGACAGCTCGGGGCTGGTGGCGTCGAGAAACCCGACCTCTACTGCCTCGCCGTCGAGGCGCAGGATGGCGCCGCCGAGCTCCAGTCCGGCCGGCCCGTCGACGGCGGGCCACCAATCGAGGTCCATGTGGTGCAGGTCCGCGTCGACCGGCAGGCTGGGTGAGGCGCTGAAGGTGGCACCGCTCTGAACCTCGAGCAGAATCTCGACGCCGCCCGCCCCATCGGGCTGCAAGACCACCCGCAGGGCCTCCTCACCCTCGGCGATCCGGCTCGCTCCCACCGCCAGAATCATGACCCGCTGCTGCAGGGGGTCGAACTCGCAGCCCACCACGACCACCCGACCGGTCTCCGACGGTCCCTGGTCGGCGGGGATCTCGATGAAGGCCTCCTGGGTGCCGTCGGACACCGTCACACTCAGACCCTGGCTACCCACCGCCGCGGCGCTGGCCAGGGTCGCGACCGTCGTCCCCGGCGGATCGTACGCCACATAGCCCGCGGGATCGCCGGCCTCGAAGTCGACACGGGCCAGCTCCACGTCGTCGGTTCGGAGGATCACCCGGACGGTGCCGTAGGCCACGGCGAAGCCATTGTCGAGGGCGTAGGTGAAGGCATCGGTACGCAAGCTCTCGAGCCCCGAAGTCGTGCTCGGGGTATACCTGAAGGCGTCGCCGAGAACAGTCACCGTACCGTGGAGCGGCGCCGAGTCATCGGGCACGAGGTGGATCGACGCTCCGGTGTCTTCATCATTGCCTCGCAGGAAGACGTGCGTGATATCGACATAGTCGGCACCGGGCTCGAACCAAACATCGTCGTCGCGGGCAATCAAGGCACTCGCCTGTGCCATCGGTGTGGCACCCAACATCAGCAAGACCATTGTCAGGATTGCGCAAACTTCTGGAACGATCTTTGTCGGGGTATCGTAGAGATGGGTCATGATGAATTCCTTTCTCCCAGGGGGTTCGTTCATCCCGAACCGCGGAAAGACAGCCGCTACCTGATCATCGAACCGTGAATTGAACAGACACATTGACTCCCGGGATCCGGACGTCGCTCCTCAGCTGGCCAGACGGTGTCTCTCGGCATGGCATTTAACTACGCGAGAGAGCGCCCTTGGTTGGCCATGACGTCATGACTCCTGAGCAGTGGCAGCACGTGCAGCGGATCCTTGACACGGTGCTGCGCGCGGCGCCCGAGCAACGTGACGGCGTCGTGGACCGGCTGTGTGACGGTGATGCGGCGCTGCGTCAGGAAGTCGAAGCGCTGATCCGATCGGTCGAGTCGACCGACTCCCTGTTCGATCGCTCGCGCATCGCTCTGGAGCCCACCCTGGTGGCGGGTGAAGACCCTCGGCAGATCGGCGCGTACGAGCTGCTGCAATGCCTCGGCCATGGCGGCATGGGTGTGGTGTATCTGGCGCGGCGGACCGACGACGTCCATCACAAGCAAGTGGCGCTCAAAGTCCTGCGTATCGGTTTCGATTCCGAACCGCTGGTGCAGCGCTTCCGGCGCGAGCGCGAGATCCTGGCCCAGCTCGAACATCCGTCGATCGCTCGCTTGCTCGACGGCGGCACCACCGAGGACGGCCGTCCGTTCCTGGTCATGGAACATGTCGAAGGCACACCGATCGATCGCTATTGCGCCGAGGCCAATCTGCCCTTGCAAAGCAAGCTGGAGCTGTTCGAGAAGGTCTGTGCCGCGGTCCAGTTCGCGCATCAGAACCTGATCGTCCACCGCGACTTGAAGCCCGCCAACATCCTGGTGACCGATGCCGGCGAGCCCAAGCTGCTCGATTTCGGCATCGCCAAGCTGCTCGGTAGCGACAGCTTCCCCCTGACTCTTCTGACCACGGCCCCCGGCCAGACGCCGATGACTCCCGCCTACGCCAGTCCCGAGCAGATGCAGGGCGGCCGCATCACCACGGCCAGCGACATCTACTCTCTGGGCGTTCTGCTCTACAAGCTCCTGACCGGCACCGGCCCGGTCGATCTGGATCGCTGCACCCCGGCCGAAGTGATCCAGCGCGTGTGCTCCGCCGAGCCAGGCAAACCCTCCACCGTCGTGCCGCGTCACCTCGGCCGCCAGCTCAGCGGCGATCTCGACAACATCGTGCTGATGGCCCTGCGCAAGGAGCCCGAGCGGCGCTACGCCTCGGCCGAGCAGCTCGCCGCAGACCTGGAGCGCTACCGCGGCGGTCTGCCGGTGCGGGCCCGGCGGGACACCCTGGTCTATCGCGCCGGCAAGTTCGTCCGTCGCCATCGCCTGGCGGTGGCCTCGGTGACGCTCGCTTTTACCTTGCTGCTCGCCTTCGTTGGCGCCCTGCTGACCCAACGGCGCGAGATTGTGGAGCAGCGCAACTCGCTGGAAGTGACGTCGGACTTCCTGATCGGCCTGTTCGAGAATCCCGATCCCACCCGGGCGCGCGGCGCACAGCTCTCGGCCCGCGAGATGCTCGACCGTGGCGCCGCGGCGATCGAGCAGGAGCTTGCCGGACAGCCGCGAGCCCAAGCCGATCTGATGTCCACCATGGCGCGCTCCTATCGGGCGCTGGGATTGCTTCCCGAGGCCGAGACGATCTATCGCAAGGCGCTGTCTCTGCGGCGAATGAGCTTTCCTCCGGATCACCCCGCGATCGCCGAGAGCTTGCAGCAGCTGGCCTGGGTGCTGCTCGACGCAGGCCTGCTCGCCAGCGCCGAAGACCTGGCTCGTGAAGCGCTGGCCCTGCGTCGTGCCGTATTCCCCAGCGCCGACCCGGAACTGCTCGACAGCCTGCATGGCCTGGGCTCGATCCTCCGCGCCCGAGGGCACTTCGATGAAGCGGAGAGCCTGCTGGTCGAAGCCGAGACGATGGCCGAAACGCTCCGCTCGAGCGACCACGCTCGGGTCCTCGCCAGCCTCGCCACCCTCTATCGCAAGCAGGCACGCTACGAGCCCGCCGAAGCCCTCTACCGGCAGGCTATCGCTCGCAGCACCGCCGAGCTCGGCGAAGACCATGTACGGGTCGCCGAGCTCACCATCGAACTGGCGTCGCTGCTCAACCTGGCGGGCCGATTCGAAGACTCTGAAGCGCTCTATCGCCAAGCCATCGGGATCATCGCACGAGTCCACTCAGGGCCCCACCCACAGAAGGTGCGAGCCCTGGGCGAGCTGGCGCAAGCCCTCTACGCTCAGGGTCGCTCCAAAGAAGCAGAAGACACCTACCTCGAGACCCTCGAGATGGCCGAGGTGGTCTACGGGGAGGCCCATCCGAATCAAGCCTCCTACCGCGCCAAGCTCGCCGCCATCTACGACGACCTCGGTCGCCGGGAAGAAGCCGAGAACCTGGCACGCCAGGCCCTGGACCTGCGTCGAGAGGTCCTCGGTGCGACCCACCCCGACACCGCCCTGAGCTGCGACTACCTGGCCCAGGTCCTGGCCGGCCAAAGCCGGCTCGACGAGGCCGAGGCGCTCTACCGTGAAGCGATCGCTATCTACCGCCAGGCCTTCGACGGCGACCACCCCCTGCTGGCCACCACCTTGGGCAACTACGCCGCCCTCCGGGAGCGCCGCGGCGAAGTCGAGCCGGCGCGTGAGCTCTACCGCCAGGCCCTCGGCATCTTGCGCGACGCCCACGGCGCCGACCACCTACAGGTCGTCAAGATGACCTTCAATCTGGCGCACCTGCTGCACGGCGACGAAGACCACGAATCGGCCCGTGAGCACTACCGGGCCGCCGAGCGTTCCGCTCGCCAACGCCTGCGCAGCGGGCACCCCCTCCTCGGCATCGTCCTCACCCACCTCGCCCGACTCCAAACGGATCTCGGGGAGCACAGCCAGGCTGAAGCGAGTGCCCGCGAAGCCGCTCTCAACCTGGCCGACAACTTTCCCGAAGGTCATGGTCGACGCCTGACCGCCGACCTCGTGCTCGCCCGAGCCCTCGCCGGCCAAGCGCGTCATGAGGATGTCATCGACCTGCTACGGCCCCAGTTCGACGACTTCCTCGCCACCGTCGGCCGCGAGTCGAAGAAAACGCAGAGGGTCGGCGAGCGTTTGATCGACAGCTACCTGGCAATCGACCTGCCAGGGCAAGCTGCGACGATCCGGCGTCAGTTATAGGCCAGCCAACCAGGCCGAGGTGTTCCCCGACTCGAAACCATCGGCGAAGATCGGCAGACAGGTGGGGGTCGCCGGGAAGGCGTTGAAGTCGCCAAAGCTACTCGGCCCTACACCGAGCGGATTGAGGTACTCCTGGGTCGCGCCAGTACAGACGTCGGTCACGGTGATCGTGTATTCGATGGTCGTGGTGGCACCATAGAAGAAACCGAAGCTACCCTGGCCGCCATCGAACAACTTGACCATGAGGTCGACTTGGGATCCGAAGAGGGCGAAGTAGCCGCTCTGGCCGGTCACTGGCATGGCGTCACCCTGGCCCGTAACGCCGCCGAAATCCTCCCAATCGACCACGACGCGAAAGCGCCCCCCTTCGATGCAGAGGGTCGTCGCGTCGGGCACACAGGCCAGGGGGCCGTCGACGGTACTCATGGCAGGTTCTCTGCCGATTCTCGCGAAGGCCGGCAAGGCGGCGGCGGGAGCCGTCCCGGGTAATGCCGCCGTGTCCGCGACCGAGTCGAAGGTGCCTAAAGGGTTGAAGTAGACCGCTGCCTCACCGGTCTCGGTATCCGTCACCGTGATAGTGAACTCCCAGTTGCTCAACGAACCGTAGAAAACCCAGAAGAAGTTGTTGACCTGGGTCCCGTCGAGCACTTTGAGGTACAGGTCGGGCAACTCCGGGTCGGCGAACCAGACCACCGTCGTCTCGTCGACTCCCAGAGGCAGCACCTGGCCGCTACCGGTGTTGGTATCGAAATCCATCCAATCGATGGTGGCCGAGAACCGACCGTCTTGAAAACAGGCCACCGTCGAGCTCGGCACGCAGGTCCCGGCGTGAGCCGGCGCGACGGCAAACAGAGTCAGCAGAACAACCAAGACCAACTGCGGCGATCGGATCATGAGGGTTCCTCCGGGAGTCGAGTATCACGGGCGGCGCGCCGGTCGACTGGCTTCCGCCTTCGGGGTACCAAGGCGGATTTGGGCATCAGAACCCGCCAAATTTGTGAGGCCACTTGCCAGTTCTCCATCAACGGCAACCACTGGGCGCCAAGAAATACTTGACCAACGGCTACACTATTCCGGTCTTTGGCCTTGTCCAGGGATCCTTCGGCACGCCGAAGACCGTCAGTACCTCCCTGACCTTCAAAGGCTAGAAACGGAGTAAACAATGATCGAAACGGGTCTGGCCGGGAAAGTCGTGATCGTCACCGGCGCGGCGGCCGGTATTGGCCGAGCGACGGCCTGTCGCTTTGCGGCGGAAGGCGCCAAGGTGGCGGCTTGGGATGTCGCCGACCAGGCTGCCGATGAGCTCCTGGCGGCGATTCGGGCGGCGGGTGGCGAAGGCCACTTCGCGACCGTCGACGTCACCGATGGCGCGGCAGTCGAAGCGGCGGTCGAGGCGGTCGTCGAGCGCTGGGAAGGCGTTGACGTCTTGGTCAACAACGCCGGCATCGTGCGCGATTCGCAGCTCGTCAAGTGGCGCGGCGACGAGGTCGTCTCCACCATGTCCGACGAGGACTTCGACGCGGTCATCGCGGTCAACCTGCGCGGCGTGTTCCTCTGCACCCGAAGCGCCGTGCCGCACATGATCCGCCGCGGCGGCGGCGCCATCCTGAGCGCTTCCTCGGTCGTTGGACTGTACGGTAACTTTGGTCAGACCAACTATGCCGCGACCAAGGCCGGGGTGATCAACATGACTCGCGGCTGGGCACGCGAGCTCGGCCGCCACGGCATCCGCGCCAACGCCGTAGCACCCGGCTTCATCGGCACCGAGATCCTGCGCTCGATGCCGCCGAGGATCGTCAACGGCATGGTCGCCCGCACGCCCTTGGCGCGCATGGGGACGCCCGAGGAGATCGCCGAGGCCTACCTGTGGCTGGCCTCGGATGCCGCGTCGTTCGTCACCGGCACCGTACTTTCGGTCGACGGCGGCCTGGTCATCGGTACATGAGCCGATTCGCGGCGATCGTCGCCACCGGCAGGCACCGACCCGAGATCGAGA
>JBCCGX010000241.1:0-10661 GCA_039029035.1 Acidobacteriota bacterium
CGAGAGAGCGGCGGAGAACCGGATCTCGACACCGCTGCGGGCGGCGTCGCGATAACCCTCGACCAACTCGTTCAGGGTAACGACGAGGTCGCCGTGGGCGAGCACGGCGCGCGGAATACGGCTGTAGATCGAGAAATCCGACGCGATATCGGCTAGCTCCTCGACCTGCTTGAGGATGTTGCCGGTACAGCGCTCGAACACCTCGTCGAAGCGATCGCGATCGGTGCGATAGACCTGCCGCATGTGGTCTGCGGAGAGGCGAATCGGGGTGAGCGGATTCTTGATCTCGTGAGCGATGATGCGCGCCATCTCGGCCCAGGCTTCGAGCCGCTGGCCGCGTAGCACTTCGGTCGCGTCTTCCACCACCAGCAGCGCCGCCGGGTCCTCGGCGCCAGGAATCGGCACCCAGGTCAACGTCCATTCGCGCTTCTCACCCGCTTCGTCGCGCAGGCTGACCGTCGCCTGGTCGCTGCCCTCCCCCACCGACTCGAGGAAGGCGCGGACGCCGCGCAGCTTGGCATCCGCCGCCAGCGCGCTCTCGATGGGGCCACCGATCTCGCTGCCGAGCAGATCAGCCGCTACCCGATTCTGTAGCAGGACCCGCCGCTGATGGTCGAGCGACACTACCCCGGAGGTGATGTTGGCGACGATACGCTCGACCACCTGCTTCTCGAGCACCAAGTGGCGCCGCCCCTCGGCCAGCCGGCGCGCCATGGTATCGATCGCGTCGGCCAGGGATTCGAGCTCGTGCTCGCGCGGGGTGACATCGAGGAAGGCGGCGCCTTCGGCGATCCGCCGGGTACCGCCGATGAGCTCCATGATCGGCTTGGTGAAGCTGCGCGCCAGGCGGCTGCCGACGGCAAAGAGAAGCAGCACCAGAGCCGAGGTCACCAACACTGCCCGCCGCTGTAGCGCCGCCACCTCGCGCGCCACGTCGCCCTCCTGCTCGAGCAGCGGTACCGAAAGGAAGAGCGGCAAGGAGCCTACCTCCCCCAGGTCGAGCGGGGCGTAGAGCTCCAAGTAACCGACGTCGCCGCGCCGCTGGCGGAAGCCGATGCGGTAGTCCTCGAGATCCAACCGGGCGTAGATCTCGCCGGGAATCCGCCGCGGCAGCAAGCCGACGGTGAACAGCTCCGGCTGGCTCGAAGCAAACAGACCATTACCCCAATAGAAGTTCACCGGATGCTCGACCACGGCGGCGATCTTCTCCAGCAGCCCGCGGTCCACTTGCGTATTGAGATCGAAGCCCGCCTCGAGGCTACGCAGGTGATCGATCAGAAAGAGCCGCGCCGAGCTCAAGGCGCTGCGCGCTGCGGCCAGCTGCTCACGCCGCTGACGGTCGGCGAAGCTCTGCAGCAGCACCAGGTTGAGCGCGATCAAGGGCAACAGCAGAAGCACCGTGTAGACCAGGATCATACGCTTGGAATAAGACCGTACCGTGCGCTGGGACAGACTGCGAAACGCCGACCACGGCAAGGCGAAGACCAGGGTAGCCAGAGCGACGGCTACCACCCAGCCGAGGGAAGCCAGGGCGTGGATACCGACCCGTTCGAGAGCGGCCCGTGGCGTCAGCTGCGGCAGGTAGAGCACCTCGATCCCATCCGCCCGCTCGCGCTTCCACACCCAAGCTCTGCCCGCCGGCGTGTCGACCGATTCGACGAGCCGACGCTCGCCGCCCACCGCGCCATCCGGCTCGCCCCCGAGGGGCGCCAGATCGAGCAAACCCGGATCGAGCGGCGGCGCCTCACCCCACGGGCTGGTGATCGCCCGGCCATCGGGCTCGTAGAGGCCATAGAGCACCCCGCGCGGCAAGCCGTCGAGCGCCTTCTTGCGCCCACTGCCGCGCAGCAGGGCCTCCTCGAGCTCATCGATCTCGCTCACTCCGAGGCGAAAGCCCGGGCGTGGCAACAGCCAATAGCGCACCAACCCCCACTCGCGGCCGGCCCGTCGCAGCAGGGCCTGACCGAGGATCATCGATTCGTTCCACAGCGGCGTCGGCGGCACGTTCCATCGATCGGGCGGCTGGGTGAGATCGAGGTCGCGGCCCAGTGACAAGCCGAAAGAGAACGACGACTCCTGCCCATCGACGGTCTCGATCGCCAAGGCGGAGAGGGCGTCGAGGTGCGCCAGCGGCGAGTCGCGCCACAGCACGAAGGCCAAGTCCTCAGAATCGATGTCGTCTACAGCCTCCGACGCCAAGCCAGCAAAGTCCAGCCCTTCGAAGTGCTCGAAAAGAGCGAGCAAGAGATCGTTGCGCTCATCGTCCGTCGGTGGTGACAGGCGCGGTAGCTCGACATGTTCCAAGCGATGGCGGAAGGCCTCGCGGTAGGCCGACTCCCAGCTGACGCTACCGGCCAACGCGGCGAGCACCAACAAGCCGGCGAGGGCGGACGGACGGCGACCGAGATCGACGCCACTGATCCAGGCCACGGTCGCCGCTCCGGACGCCGCCAGCAGGGGCACCGCAAACCAGAGGAAATCGCACGCCGCACCGGCGGCCAGCAGCAGGAGAGCCGCCAGCCAGGCATGCCGATCATCGCCTTCGGTGTCACGCAGCGGCGCCACCAGCATGAGCAGGCCAAGGGCCGCCAGGCACCAGACCAGGCAGAGGGCGAAGGCGTCGGCGCCCCCTACCAGGCTGGCGGCCAAATCTGTCGGGGACGTCCACTGCTGGTAGCCCTGGGCGGCAGCATAAAGGAGGATCATGGCCGCGCCGCCAAGCCAGGTGCCGGCGGCCGGGTGGACTGCCGTCGAGCGGCGCCGCTTCAACCCCCAGGTCGCCAACCCCAGGGCGATGCCGAAGGCAGCCGTCAGATGCCATGGAAAGTGGGCCGCGGTCCCCAGGGCAGCGGCACCGGCCACGGCCAGCAGCGGCAAGCCGGGAGATGGCCGATGGCGCGGATCTTCGGGCAATAACAAGCCGCCGGCCGAGCGCAGCAGGGTCAGGGCGAGCAGGGTCAACCCCAGAAGGCCGATGCCCAGGCGACGCAGCCAGTCCTCCGAGCGCTGCGCCCGCCCGGTGATCGCCCCCGGTGCCTCCACGAAGACCGTTGGCAGCGCCTCGCGACTCAACGCCAGAACCCCGGGAACCAGGGTGGCGTCGGCTGGGCCGAGGCTCCAGCGCACGTCCCTTTGCGGCTTCAGAGAGGTCGAGAAGGGCAACTGGTCGGTGTTCAGGCTGCGCCCGGCGAGCAGACGCCAGGGGCGTTCGACCCGACGCTCGTCCGGCGCGACGATCGGGGCCACGGCGAATACCGTCGAAACATGGTAACCCCGCCGATAAGCGAAGCCCGAGCGCGGCAGGTCGACATCCTCCGCATCGTGCAGCAGGCCCTCACCCGCCCAGGCGACGACGTCGTCGTAGGGGCCGACGAGCAACAGGGTCAGCCCGTCGGTGGCGTCGTCGAGCGCCGCCGCCACGCGCTGAAAATCCGCCAGGCCGTCGCCGCCACCGTCTGGGGGCTCGGCAAAGCTCGCTGCAGCGCGCTCGGCGTTGGCCGCCAGATCGTGCCAGATCGCGGCAAAGCCGGCTTCGGCCTCGGCCGCCCAGGCGGCGCTCGGCGGCGCCGCGGTTCGAGCGGCCAGGAACGACGCCAGCATGAGCAGCACGGCGAAGCACAGGCTGAGGACGAAGCCCCGCTCCTGGCGCGGCGGTCGCGACGCGATCCACAGCAGGATCAGCCCGACAAGGGCGCCGAGGCTAGCCGCCTCCGGCAGCAACAGGGCGACGACACTGGTGAGCAGAACCGCGGTTTCGAACGCCGGCCGCACCCGCTCCGCGTCATTCGCCGGCATGCCGCCTCACGCGCGCGGTGCTCGGCCCCCGGGGCGGGAGAGACCGAGCCGGTTGATCTTCATCGCCAGCCCGTTGCGCGACAGGCCGAGCTGCCGCGCCGCCTCCGACTTGTTGCCATTCGAGCGCCGCAGGGCCTCACGAATCGCAGCGCGCTCGCAGTCCGCCACCAGGCGCTCCAGGTTGAGCTCACTGTGGGTCTCCGGTCGCAGCCCCTTGATCTTGCCCAGGCGGACCTCCTCCGGCAGCATCGAATCGTCGATCGGCGCACCCGAGGTGCAGAGATAAACCAGTCGGCGGACAATGTTCTCCAGCTCCGGCAGATTGCCCGGGTAGTCGTACACCGCCAGAGCCTCCATCGCCTTCACCGTGATCCCTTGGATGCGCTTCGAGGTTTGATGGCAGCAGCGATTGACCGCTGCCTGGATCAGCAACGGCAAGTCCTCGCGGCGCTCGCGCAGGGCCGGGACGTCGACGGTGAACTGGGCCAGGCGATAGGCCAGATCGATGCGAAATTTGTCCCGGGCCACCTGGGTCTCGAGGGGCTCCTGGCAGGCGGCCACCAGCCGAACGTCCACCTTCCGCGAGCGCAGGCTCTCCGTGGGCTCCACCTCACCGGAACGGATGAAGCGTACCAGCCGATCCTGCAGCTCGAACGGCAGATGCTCCACATCCTCCAGGTAGAGCGTCCCGCCGTCGGCCATGAGCAGCTTGCCTTCGCGCACCAAGGGCTCGTGCTTGCCGGGGATCTCGGCGCCGAAGAGGTCAGCTTCGATCTGATTGAGCTTGGCGCCACCGCAAGAGGCGGTGATGAAGGGGCCGTCCCGGCGGCTACTAGACAGATGCAGCGAGCGCGCCAACAGCTCCCTCGACACTCCGGGCTCGCCGCGCAAGAGGACGTGGACCGGGGGATCGACTGCCGCTTGCAGCTGTGACAAGGCCCGCTTCATGCCCGCCGACTCGCCGACCACCAGCCCCGGCGCCATGGTCAAACCGGCCTGCTCGCGGCGGCCGAAGAGGATCGGTTCGAACTGCCCGACATGGTGGACCAGGCCGAGGATCAGCTGATCCCCCAGGGTGCGTAGCGCCGGCAAGGGCGACCAATCCCCGCCGGTGAAACGGGGCAGCGCCACCACCAAGAGATACGGTCGATCGAGAGCACTGAAGGAGCGGAAGGCGATCCAGGCTTGCTGCTCGTCCAGGTAGGCGTCGGGCAAAGCTGTGACCTCTGCCGGATCGCCGTCGGCGCCGTTCACCTGCTGCAGCACTTCGTCACCCGAGCCCAGCCAGCGCTCGTTGGTAGCGACGACGAATTTGATTCCCCGCTTGTCCTCCTCGCCCTGGAACAGGAACAGCACACCGCCACCGAAATCACTCAGCAGCTCGATGACTAACGATTCGAGAGTGGTGGAGCTCGAAGAGTCGGCCAGCACCCACTGTGAGATGCGCGCCAGATGCTCGAGCATGCGCGGCGCGTTGATCGTCGCCTCGGCGACCGGCTCCTCTGCCGCCCCATCGCCATTGCCCGACGGCGACTCCGGCAGCACGTCTTCGAGCAGCAGCGCGATCGAGCCCAGGCGAATCTCGTCGAGCACCTCGAGACTGGCCTGACGCACTCGGCGACCATTGACCAACACCCCCTTGCGGCTGCCCAGATCTTCGATCTGTACCCCGGCACCGCTCGAATGCAGCCGCGCGTGCTCCCGTCCGACGCCGGCATAGGGCAGATGGATATCGCACTCCTCGGCACTGCCGATCAACAGCTCGCTGCGATCGACAGCGAAGCGCTGGACCCCGTTCTGGGCATAGGCGACCAGGCGATGCATGGCGAGGCATCCTATCGCACCTCACCGCCTTGCTCGTTCGACAACCGGCGGGCGCGCCAGTCTGCTAATCTCCGCGCCCATGAACGATCTTTTTCTCAGAGCGTGTCGTGGCGAGTCGGTGGAGCGTTCGCCCGTTTGGATGATGCGGCAGGCTGGCCGCTACTTGCCGGAGTACCGCGCAGTGCGCGCCAAGGTCGACTTTCTGACCCTCTGCCGCACGCCGGAGCTGGTCACTGAGGTCACCCTACAGCCGGTCGACATCGTCGGCGTCGACGCGGCAATCGTCTTTGCCGACATCCTGCTGCCCTTGGAAGCGATGGGTTCCGAGCTGCGCTTCGTCAAGGGCGACGGGCCGTGTTTTCCCGAGCCGGTGCGGCGGGTGGAAGACATCGCCCGCCTGGTCGACCCGGACGTCGACGACACCCTGGGTTATGTCTTCGACGCCCTGCGCATGGTGCGCCGCGAGCTCGGGGGACGGGTGCCGCTGATCGGCTTCGGCGGCACACCCTGGACCCTGGCGGCCTACCTGGTTGAGGGCGGCACGTCCAAGTCCTTCGCTCACCTGCTGGGCTGGAGCTACCGCGACCCGGAAGGCCTCGGCCAGCTCCTGCAGCGCATCGCCGAAACCTCGATCCGCTACCTCAAAGGGCAGATCGCCGCTGGCGCCCAGGCGATCCAGTTGTTCGACACCTGGGCCGGCCTGCTCGATCGCCAGCGCTTCCGCGCCATCGCCCTACCGCCCCTACGCCACATCATCGACAGCCTGCAAGACACCGTGCCTTTGATCTACTACGCCAAGGGCGGTGGGCACTTGCTACCCGTCTTGCGCGAGCTACCGGTCAACGTGCTGTCAGTCGATTGGCGCCAGCCCCTAAGCGAGGTGCGCTCGATCGTCGGGCCCCAATTCGCCCTGCAGGGCAACCTCGACCCCGGCGCCCTTCTAGGCACACCGGAAGACATCCGCCGCCGGGTCGGCCAGCTGGTCGAGGATGGCCGCGGCGGCAGCCACATCATCAACCTCGGTCACGGCATCCTGCCGATGACCCCGGTCGACCACGCCAAGGCCTTCATCGACGCCGCCAAAGAGCTGTCGCAGCGCTGAGCCAACGGGCGGGGTTACTCTACCGGGGCCTCGCCCGGCGCTTCCGTCGACTCCGCAATCGTCAGCCCGACGACCGCGATGTAGCGCCCGGCGGCGATGTCGAGCAGGTAGTGGCCGTGAGCGGTGGGGCCGTCGGACTTGCCCAAGAGATCGTCGACGGTCCGGGTCGCGTCGGTGGCGGCACGCGGCAGCTTCAACCAGCCGGTCCAGGCCTTGCGCTCGCTCTGCGGCAGCACCGAACGCAGGGTCCGCGTGCTGCCGTTGGCCGCCCGCCAGGTGACCGCGATCGACCGCAGGGCCCTCGGCGCCTCCAACTGCACCTGGATCGGCACGGTCTGCGGCACTCTGAAGCAGAGGTTCGCCTGTTGCAGGTTGCGGGTGCTGATCGCTTGATCAGGACACGGTCCCGCGGTGCTGCCGGGCAGGGTGATCTGGAGGTCGTCGACCGTGCCGCGATCGGTCGCGGCGATCGACAGCAAGGCGGCCAGAAGGACGCCGGACAATCCAAGGGCCCGCCGGCCGGCGAAGCCCGAGGGGGATGCTGCAGGTCGTGCTCGGTGCATCGGATCTCCTCTTTGCCTCCATCATAACGGAGGCCGAGAGGGTTCCGTCCGCACCGCCTGCGGTCAAAAGACCGCCGCGCCGCGGACCGCCAACAAGACCGTGTAAAGAGACGACGTCGCGGTGATGTACAGACGATTGCGCCGCGGCCCCCCGAAGACCAGGTTCGAGACCGGTTCCGGCAGCAGGATCTTGCCGATCAAGGTGCCATCGGGCTCGTAGCAGTGCACCCCGTCGCCGGCACTGATCCATAACCGGCCACTCTCGTCGACCCGCAGACCATCGAACTTACCCACCGTACACTGGGCAAAGATCTCTCCTCCGCTGAGGGCACCGTCCGGCTGCACGTCGAACACCCGCAGGTGGCGAGGATTCTCCGGGTAGCGGATGCCTCCCGACTCGACGATGTAGAGCTTGCTTTCATCGGGCGAGAAGGCCAGGCCGTTGGGGCGCCGGAAGTCATCGCAGACAATGCGGCACTCGCCGCTCTGCGGGTCGAGCCGATAGACGTTATCCGCCCCGATGTCGCTCTCGGCCCGGTAACCCTCGAAGTAGGAATCGATGCCGTAGCGTGGGTCAGTGAACCAGATCGAATCGTCCGATCGGACCACCACGTCGTTCGGGCTGTTCAGGCGCTGGCCTTCAAAACGATCGGCCAGCACCGTCAACGAACCGTCGTGCTCCCTTCGCACCACCCGGCGGGTGCCTTGCTGGCAGCTGACGAGACGTCCTTGCCGATCCACCGTATTGCCGTTGGTGAAGTCCGAGCGGTGACTGAAGACACTCACTTGGCCGGTGATCTCGTCCCAGCGCAGCAGGCGCTCATTGGGGATGTCGCTCCACACGAGAGACCGGTGGGCCGGGAAGTAGACCGGCCCTTCCGCCCAAATCGATCCCTGGTGCAGGCGCTCGACCCGAGCGCTGGTGCTGACACAAAACGGAAATCGGTCGTCCAAAATCTCGTATTCGCCCAGAGCCATCGTGATCTCCCGAGTCGCCCCGCCCACCGCAGCAAGCGGCCGGGTCTACTGGGAGATACGTCAAGCGAGCACAAGTCCCGCCAGCATGAGCAGGTGGCGTTGGGGCCTCAATCCCGGATCTCGTCCCGCCGATCCGAGATCAACGCGGCCTTGATCATCCCGTCGATCACGCTGAAGGCACGGAAATGGGGATAGCCCCGGCCATAGGCCGATTGTTGAATCCCCACGACAAGGCTCAAGTCAGGCACGATCGCCAGGATGTTCCCGCCATTACCCGAGGCGTAGAAGACCTCGAAGTCCTGCTCGAAGACGGTGCGGCTCGCCACCAGCCACAACCGTCCGTACGCGGTCTGCAGCCCGGGCGGCTGGTCGATTGCGAAGCGGCTGCGCAGGCTCTCTTCGACCCACTCCTTGCTGATCACCTGCTTGCCACGCCACAACCCGCCATCGAGGTACAAGAGCCCCAATTTGGCGAAGTCACGCGCGTTCAAGTAAAGGCCGCCCATGCCAAAGGTCGTGCCGCCAGGCCCTTGGGTCCAAAAGTACTGCCGGATCTTCAGCGGACCGAAGAGGTGCTCGTCGGCAAACTCAGCCAGGGTCTGATCACTCACCGTTTCGACCACGGCGCCGGCCAGGTAGGCCGCGGCGGAATTGTATTGGTAGCGCTCGCCGGGCACGAACTGCATCGGCAAGTCGAGAACGAATTGAACGAAATCAGCCGCCTGCTTCAGCTGCAGCTCGTTGCCGGGCGAGCTCCGATCATTGGCGTCGGCAGCCATTCCGGACGACATCGTCAACAGGTGCTCTAGAGTGATGTCTTCTTTGCCTTGCCCTGGGTTCTCGCTCTCGCCTCGATCGACAAAGAAAGATAGAACTCGCTCGTCCACACCGTCGATAAGGCCACGATCGATCGCGATCCCGACCAACGCTCCGGTGAAAGTCTTACCCGCCGATCGAACGTCGTGGATCGTTTCCACCGCATAGCTGTTGAGATATTGCTCGACCACCAGCTTGCCCTCTCGGGCAACGAGCAGGCTGCGGAAGTCACTGGTACCTTGGGAGTAGCCCAGGTTGCAAATGACGTCTTTGACCTGATCGTGGTCGAGGCCGACCTCTTCGAGAGTGCCGACCTCCCAACCGTCGTTCAAGTCCTGCGGGTGAACATGGGTGTACTCTTGGCAGAGGACAGGGCCTCCCAGCGCCAGGAGCAAGGGGATCCAGGCAACGCTGCGAAAAACTTTCGTCATAGGGCTAACATACTACGCGGTCTACTCTGATTTTGAGGAGGAACCCCCATGCATTCTCTCCCCCAACGTGTCATCGCCGTCGATTGGTCCGGTGCCAGAGGCACTGCGGCGAAGAAAAAGATCTGGCTCGCCGAGGCCGATGCCAAAGGCCTGCGGACCTTGAAGGATGGCTTGACTCGCGAAGCCGCGCGCGACCTGATCTGTGCGGCGCGCGACGAGGATCCGGCCTTAGTTGTCGGTTTGGACTTTTCCTTCTCGTTTCCCGACTGGTTCGTGCGCGCCGAAGGCTGTACCACGGCCCCGGAGTTCTGGCGCCACACCCGACGGGTGGGCAACCAGTGGCTGCGCGAGCGTCAGCCGCCCTTTTTCTCCAAGGGGGGCTGGGCCGATGCACCGCACAAGGCTTTTCGCGCGACGGATCGGGAGCTGCGCGCCGGGGGCCATCGGCCGGAGACCGTCTTCAAGCTCGTCGGCCCCACCCAGGTAGGCCCCGGCTCGATTCGCGGCATGCCGATCTTGGACGACCTGCGCCAGGCTGGCTTCCACATCTGGCCCTTTGATCCGCCGCAGATGCCCTTGGTTCTGGAGATCTATCCTCGGCTCTTCTACGGCGCGGAGGTCACCAAGACCAACCTGGAGCAGCGCGTCGACTTCTTGAAGCGCTATCCCGATCTGGACGAGGGACTGCGCCTCCGCGCCAGCTGCTCCGACGACGCCTTCGATGCTGCCGTCTCCGCCCTCGCCATGGCCGAGCGGCGGGAGCAGCTCCTGGGGCTCCCTACCGAGATCGACGAAACGACCCAGCTCGAAGGACGCATCTGGTTCTGACAGGCCCCGACGCCTGAGCCTGATTTCGGCCAGGCCGTCAGAAGGCGTGGCCTCACTGCAAAGAGTCCTGCAACGGCACGACGCTGCCCGGCGTGGTATCGCTGCCCGTCGAATCGATTCCCAGGTGGCTGCCTCGGTGATCCGGCCTGAGTCATCCTGCCTCAGTGCTCTTCCCACGGTGAGCATCCTCGGCTCGAATGACAGCCCCTCATCGATCGTACTCTTTTGATGGATCGCTCGATGAGCCACTACCACGTGCCCACGGACTACTCCGACCGATTGGTCCTCCTGCTGTCTGGAACAGCATTGACCTTCGGAGAATGC
>JBCCGX010000242.1:0-10655 GCA_039029035.1 Acidobacteriota bacterium
CCTACGTCTGGCCCAAGCGGCGGGCTCAGGGGGCGGTGTCGTTCCTCTTGCTTACCGCCGCCAGCTTGCTCTGGGTCTTTCTGCAGGCACTCTCGGCCCTCCTGGTCGACGACGAGGCCAAGATCCTCTGGTCCAAGCTGCAGTACCTCGGGATCACAGCGGCGCCGGCTCTGGCCCTGGTCTTCGCGATCGACTTCAATGGCCTCTTCCTGCGCCATCAGCGGGTCTTGTTCGCCGCCCTGGCGATCGAGCCGGTCCTCGTCATGCTGGCGCTCTTCACCAACGACTGGCACGGCCTCTTCTGGGGCGACTTGGAAGTCGTCGCCGGCGTGCCCTTGAAGGTACTGGCCTACGGCCCGTTGTTCCGAATTCACACCCTCTACTCCTATGTTGTGGTTCTGTTGAGCTGCGGCATCGCCTTTTGGAGCTTCGCCCAGACCCCCGGCTGGTGGCGCCCGAGCCTGCTGGTGGCAGTGGGCCCGCTGACCGTCTTGGGCTTCAACCTGCTGCACCTCACCGGCAACAGCCCGTTTTGGGGGCTGGATCCGAGTCCGATCGGCATCTCGATCGCCATGGCCTTCGTCGCCGTGGCGGTGTTCCGTTACCGCGCCTTCGATCTGGCGCCGATCACTCGCGGCGAGATCTACAACCGGATCGACTCGGCGATCGTCACCGTCGACTCGGACGACCGAGTGATGGACGCCAACCAAGCCGCGCGGCAGATCTTCGAGCTCGGCGACGGGGCGATCTTCGCCGCACCCCTGGCGCGGATCCTGCCAACACGGCTGGTTTCGGAGCTCGACCGCATCGCCGACCGATCCGTCGATACCGAGATCCCCGTCACCAGGGTGCGCGGCCGGTACTTCGAAGGCGCGATCCAGCAGCTCGATCGACGGGGCTCCAACAGTGGAGGGCGGGTGCTGATCTTCCGTGACATCACAGACCGCCACCGCGCCGAGGTGCTGCTGCTGGAAGCCCAACGCCAGCTCGCGGCGGTCAACAAGGAGCTCCGCACCCAGGCCAACACCGATGCTCTGACCGGCCTCGCCAACCGGCGATTCCTCATCCAGCAGTTGGCCCGAGAGCTCGAAGCCGCCGATCGCTCCGGCACCCAGCTGGGCCTGTTGATGATCGATGTCGATCACTTCAAACAGGTCAATGACCGCTACGGCCACCATGCGGGCGATCGGGTGCTGCAGTCAGTCGCGCGATCGATCGAGGAGAGTCTGCGCGATGGCGACCTCGCGGCGCGGTTCGGCGGTGAGGAGCTCGTTGTCCTCGCTCCGGCGGCCGCCGCCGAAGGCCTCGCTCAACTGGCCGAGCGGATTCGCCAGTCGGTGGCCCAGGCCCGGGTCGACCACGACGGGACGGCTCTCGGTGTCACCGTCAGCATCGGCTCGGCTCTGTCCTCGGAAAGTCCGCCCGAGACCGAGGACGAAGAAACCAAGCTCTCTGCTGCCGACGCCCTCTTGGCCCGCGCCGACGAGCGCCTCTACCGAGCCAAGGCGGAAGGTCGCGATCGGGTCGTGGGTCCGAGCTCAGGGTGAGGCGGCCGCTTGCCCCTCGTCTTCCGCCAGCAAATCCGTCAGCCGACGACGCGCGGTCGCATGGGACGGGACCTCTTCGAGAATTCGCTGCAGGGCTGCCACCGCTTGTCGGCGGTACGTTTCGGCGGTTCCGGCCTCGCCGCGAGCCTGGCGAATCTGGCCCAGAAGGGCGAGATCCTCGGCCAGATCGAGCAGGGCGGAGGGGTCGGCCGGCTGCCTTGCCAAGCGCGCCTGGTCGACTTGCCGCGCTCTCTCGTAGGCCGTGAGGGCGGCATCCAAATCACCTTCCGCCGCCAGCACGCGGCCGATCTGCCGCAGGGTGACAGCGGATCTTCGCCCTGCCCGAGCCAGCTCCGTGATCGACAGAGACTGGAAATACGCCAGGGACTCGCGGGGTGCTCCGAGCCGACCTGGCTCACTCCGTAGATCGATCTGGTTGCTGAGATCCCTCCACAGCAGGCTGACGAGAGCCTCGGCTCGCACCCGCGCGGCTTCGGCACGGGACTCCCGAACGCCGGAGCGGATAGCGAAGCCGACCAGGGTGCCGATAAAGAGCAGCGATGCCAAGACGACCACTCGATGGCGGCGCAGAGCCTTGCGCGTCCGATAGACAAAGCTCGGTGGTCGCGCCTCCACCGGCTGACCGACCAGCCAGCGCCTGATATCCGCCGCCAGATCGGCGGCGGTCGGGTAGCGCCCGGCGGGCTCGTAGTGGGTGGCGCGGCGGGCGATCCAATCGAGCTCGCCGCGCAGGCTGCGAATCAGCTTGCGCTCGTCGAGCCCGCGGCGCCGGGCGATGGCGCGACGCTCCGTCGCCGGCTCGCCGCGCAGGCGCTGACTCGGTCGCGGCGGCAGCGGCGGCGGGTTCTCGGCCCGACGATCGCCACGCACTCGCCGCGACTCGAAGGGCCGCATCCCCACCAAGAGCTCGTAGAGCACAACGCCGAGGGAGTACACGTCGGACCGAGCATCAACCGCCCGGCCGCCGCCTGAGAGGGCCTCGGGGCTCATGTAGCCTGGACTGCCGACCCGCAGCGGTGTGACGGTCACCGCGGCGGCCGCAGCGCTCCACGGCTCCAGGGCTTTGGCAATTCCGAAGTCGATGATCTTGGGCAACGGACGATCCAACGCCTCGGACACCAGCAGATTGGAAGGCTTCAGATCGCGGTGGATCACACCCTTCTCGTGCGCATGGTGCACGCCGTCGCAGACCGCAACCAGCAGCTCCAGGCGACCTCGCAGATCGAGCTGCTGGTGATCGCAGTACTCGGTGATCGCCAAGCCCGGGATGTACTCCAGCACGATATAGGGCTGTCCGTGCTCGGTCGTCCCGGCGTCGAACACCTGGGCGATGGTCGGATGGCTCAGGCGCGCCATGGCTTGGCGCTCGAGCTCGAAGCGCCGTAAGGGCTCACCGTGGGCGCCGCCCCAACGAATCAACTTGAGGGCGACCCGACGCGGTAGCGGATCGCTCTGCTCCGCCAGGTAAACGGTCCCCATGCCGCCATCACCCAGGACCTGGAGCAGGCGATAGGGTCCGATCGTCTCCGGGTGGGCGCGCGGTGGGTCGCTCGGGACAGGAGATGGCAGGGATCCCCCGGGGGTCGGCAGCTCGCCACCAGCCATCATCTCCGAAGCCAGATCTCGCGCCGCGTCGACGTCGAACGCACCGGAGTCACTGCAGGCCCGGAGCAACGACGCCACCTCCTCGTACAACGCCCGATCGCCTTCGCAGACGCCGGTCAGAAACTCAGGCCTCTCGGCTTCGGGTCGAGCCAGCGCGGCATGGAACAGGCTCTCGACTCTCTGCCAGTGTTCGCCCTCTTCGCTTGGCGACTCCGCTTGTCCCAGCCGCGCACCCACGGTGGTCATGCGCTCTCTTGCGAAACGGCGGGTGCCGGTTCGCGCATTTCGCGCTGGAGCCAAGCCTTGGCCAGGGTCCAGTCGCGCATGACCGTACCCGGCGACACCCCCAGGATGCGAGCCGTCTCGTCGATGCTGAGGCCGCCGAAGAAGCGTAGCTCGACCACCTGTGCTTTGCGGGCATCGACGACCGCCAAAGCATCCAGAGCGTCGTTGACCGCCAGGACATGATCGGAAGGCCCCGAGATGATTTCGGGTGCGTCCTCCAGCGACAGGCGAAGGAGATCGCCGCCACGCTTCTTGCCGAGCCGCCGACGAGCGTAGTCCACCAACACCCGTCGCATCATACGCGCGGCGATGGCGTAGAAATGTCCACGGCTTTCCCAGGCCACCTCGCGCTGACCGGTCAGGCGCAACAACGCTTCGTGCACCAGGGCCGTGGTCTGCAGCGTATGCCGGTGACGCTCGCGCCGCATTTGCCCATGCGCCAGGCGGCGCAGCTCCTCATAGATCAAAGGACAAAGCTGATCGAACGCTTCTCGATTCCCCTCGCCCCACGCCGCGAGGAGGCGGGTGACGCCGCTGCGATCCCTGGATTCCATACGATGCCCCCGATGCTATTCCTCTTGAATGACCTAGCATAACCGATGCACTCTTCTGCCCATAGTCGAAACCTTAAAGAGCTGGCAGCGAGTCGTTTTGTTTAGGCGCCGGCCTGGTCAACCGAAGAAATTCGTCGGCGACTTAGAGGTTTGCCACCCTCCTTGCGCGGGTAGAGACAGAAGCGAATCACATCCACGTTGGGCGAACCAGCTCCGACAGGGGCAGGAGGATGAAAGATGCACAGCAACACGTGACCTGAGCGCGTGGCCCTGAAGCCTGGCTCACCCCGGGCCTTTTCAATTGAAACCACGAGTTACTCGCCACCAAAGCGACAGCCTACGCCAGCCCAATAAAACATTTTTTTAATCTGGACTGCTTAAAGGACAACTTGCGCTCACTGGCAGGGCGAGCACGCCATCAACTTTCGTGTCACACGGAAGTGCAGGAGAACTGCGCCAAATTCACCTTGAACTGCAGCTAAAGAAAGGCATTGAACATGCGAAATAAAAATTCAACGCTTCGCACCTTGGCCATCCTCGCGACCCTGACTACTTTGCTGGTTGCACCAGCAAGCGCCCTGACTATAGAGACGATTCCAGGCGGCTTCCTCGTTCGCTTGAGCGATGGCGAGTCGGTTCGTGATGGGTGGACCAAAATCGTAGAGTACAGGCAAGCAACAGGTGCGCCACCTACCGGCGGAGACATCATCGAGCTCGGCGAAGGAACCTTTCCATTAACCGATGCCCGGGGCAACCCGATGAACCATCGCTGGTACGGCCATACCGTACCGCCGCTAACCATCCGTGGCGCCGGCGCAGGCAAGAGCAAGTTGCTTTGCCCGCAGTGGCATCGCAGCAGCGATTGCCTTGAATCCAAATCCGGCTTGACAGTGGAGGGCGTCAGTTTGTTCAGTGACTCGACCGTCACCGCAGAGCTCATCAGCGTCACTGACGGCGACCTGACGATGCGCCGGGTCGTCATGGTGGATCAAACCCTCGAAGGCAGCCATGCCGGGGGAGCCATCACGGTGTTCAATGGCAACGAGCTGATCGAAGAGTCCATCTTGACCGGCAACCGGGTGAAAAACGGTCCGGGCCTGCTTTTCTTTCGGCGCAACGATGACGCGACCTGGCATTTTCGAATGGCGCGCACGGTGGTTGCTGACAATACTGCGCTGGGAAACTACTGGAATGGCTCGACGGGTGTGTTCTACATCGCCGCCTCGCAGGTCCACGCGGACATCGAGCATTCGACCGTGGTTGACAACAATACGGACTTCGTCATCACCGGTGGCGGCTTTGGCGCCACCGCCACGATCGTCCGCTCGATCGTCAACGGCAACCTGGCCGAATCGTTCGAGCCCACTATCATCGACTCGTTCGTCGACGGCGACCCGCAGTTGGTGGGCGACGGATTCGGCAACCGTATCCCGCAACCCCTGAGCCCGGTGATCGACCGCACGAATTGTGCGGTCGGCGCGGTCGATCAGCGCGGTGAGCCCGCCGGGGTGCGGGCGGTCTACCTGGAAGATCGCAGCACGCCCTGCGACTACGGCGCGGTGGAGGCCCAGCACCACTTCTGCATCGCCAACTCGCAAGGTATGGTCACCTGCGACGAAGGCGAGATCGGCCAAGGTGAGGCCGAGGCGCAGGGCTGCCGCCTCATCGGCGGCCTGCTCGACTGCACCGGCGCCGGTGAGGTCGAGCTCGACGTCCTCGGTTTCGGCGACTCGGTAACCCTCGGCGACGCCCGGTTGGTCATGCAATTCGACGGCAACCTGGTGCTGTACGAGAACGGCGCTCCGACCTGGGCGACGGCGACCAACCTCGGCTCCTGCATCGGCTACACCGCCGACTTCCGCGGCGGACTGATCGTGACTTCCGATCCCCAGGGGCCCGGCGGCGCTCAGGTGTGCTGGTCTCTCGGCGTACAGGCAAGCCGCATTCTCCTGCGGCAAGGCTTCCGCGGCGACCCGGCGCAGATCGTGGTCGAAGACACCAACGGCCGGGCGGTCTGGATGAACTATCAGCCGGTTCCGGAAGGCCGCAGTTTCACTCTGCACGGCACCAACTTCCCGATCGACCGGGCTCTAACCATCCCCGGAGCGCTGGCCATCCAGCAAGCCGACGGCAACTTCGTGCTCTACGACACCCTCGACGGCCTGCTCACGCCACTCTGGGCTACCGGCACCTGGGATCCCTCATGCCACGGCAACGCCATCCGGTTCCAAGCCGACGGCAATCTGGTGATCGGTAGCCCAGCCGAGCCGACCTGCTTCGCTGCCGCCAACCCCGGATATGCCGGCACCGTCTTGCGCCTCCACCGTCCCGATGGCGGACTGGCGAAACTATCGATCTACAACGCCGAAGGCGAGATCCTCTGGCAGGTGCCCCAATGAGCTAACCCTATCCCGGCTTCCCCTCAGAACGTGACTTGTAAGATCCGATGCCGGCTGATGAAGCCGGCTTTCGCGATCGCCCGCTGGGCGCCGAGGTTCTCCACCGTGGTTGAACAAATGGGAACGAGCTCACGATCCAGGCCCAACTGCTTGAGCCGCCACAGGATGTGGGATGCGACGCCCCGTCTGCGGTGTCGACGCATCGTGATCACCCCCAGGTCGGCGTAGGGCGGCTGGCTGTCGCTGACCCGGAGCTCGCCGGTGCCCAGGATCTCGTCGCCGAGTCGCAGGGCGTAGAGCTCACGGCGCGTGATCAAGTTCTCCAGATAGCCCAACAGCCAGTCCCCCGGATCCTGGTCGAAGCTACCACGCTGTAGGTCGGCGATGGTCGTCAGCTCGTACGCTTCGACCAGGTCGAGTGACGCCTCACCTTCTCCGGCTAGAGGCGACTCGCTGGGATGATGATCCTCGTAGAGGTAGGTGTTCACTCGGACTTCGTTGTGGAGGTCGAAGCACAGGCTCGAGAACAGAGGGTCAGCGGTGCTGACCATCGCACCTCGCACCTCGCTGCGGTCGACCACCCTGGCGAAGAGCTCGGCCGCGACGGGCTCGAAGGGCGCCGAGACGTGGAACTGGAGGATCTGCCCCTGCTCGTTGACGCAGAAAAACCCGGCCTTCTCCCCGGCCGAGCGGATCTCCCGCTGATGGGCCATCGCCGCGAAAGCCTCCCACATGCCGTCGATGGGCGCGGTCTGGGACCTCAGGTAGGCCCGCCGCAGATCGGCAAGCTCCTCAAAGGAAGCCCGAGGAAGGATCTCGATCATTGGTTCACCCGCCTCTCGAAGTTCAACCGCGCTCGCCCTTCTCGATACTTTGCAGGACATCTTTCGCGTTCTGGTTCGTCGGGTCGATCTCGAGC
Source organism: Acidobacteriota bacterium (assembly GCA_039029035.1). Classification (GTDB taxonomy): domain Bacteria; phylum Acidobacteriota; class Thermoanaerobaculia; order Multivoradales; family J023; genus JAAELT01. The sequence goes on from JBCCGX010000242.1 coordinate 7,331, forward strand.
GACTTCTTGTAGAACCTCTCCGCCGCCGCCACCTCACCCGCCTTCATGTGGGCCTCGGCCAGGCTATCCCAGACGGTGGCCGAGTCGGGAAACCTCTCACTGTTCAGGGTGAAGGCGCGGATCGCCCCCTCGGTGTCTTCTTTCTCCAAGGCGGCATATCCTAGCTGGTTGAAGGGGCGCTCGGACGCGAAATCGTAGGCTCCTCGGCCGTAGTAGCTCTTCTTCAGCTCGGCATGGTGCTCCAGGGCCGCGTCCATGCCCTCGGCACGGTAGATCTCGCTCAGCTCTTCACCGAGGGTCATCGGTCGTGGGCGACCGCGGTGACAAGTGTGGCACCACATGTTGACTCGCTGCTCGCCGCTGGGCTCGATCTTGCCCAAGTGGTCGCCGACGCTGCCCAACATGCGCAGCATCTCACGCGCCCGGTTCTTGTTGGGATTCTCGTCCGACGCGAAGTCGTAGGTGCTGAGCGGCTTACCTTCCTCACCGACATGGCAATGGGAGCAGCGCACCCCGAGGGCGCGGGTGAAGCCGGTCATCGGCGCCCGCAAGCGCGCGCCCGGCCAGTCCTTGGGCAAAACCTGGAGGTTCTGCGCCTTCTCGGGCCAGGACCAAGGCTCCTCGGCCGACGCCGACAGGCCCGCGAAGAGCAGGATCGAAACGACTGCGAGAACGACTGAACTCTGTCTCCGCATGGCATCCTCCTTGGGAATCGAGCGGGCGCTCATTCTCCCATGGATGCAGCCCGACGCCCACGGATAGGTGACGGGCTCGATGTCGTCAAGCGTCAGGCCGAGCCCTGGCCGTAGCGGATCCAATCGGGCAGTGCGTCGGCGTCGAGCCAGTCCTTGACCTGGCGCCAGGTCAGGGAGGTATCGGCGATCATCTTGGAGAACACCTGCTCGTGCTTGACCAGCACGAAGCGCTGCACGGAGTCGAGGGAGATGCAGTAGTCGCGCCCGGCGATGCCACCGGTCAGGGCATCGATCAGGCGAATCGAGCCGAAGACAGGATCGATGGTGGGCCCGAGGGGCAGGCGGTCGAGCACCGTCTGAAAAAAGGGCAGGAAGCGTGAGCGGGTGGCTTCGGCGGCGATCTCACCCGCCTTCAGGGTCCAGTAGATGGGATCCACCGGAAATTGGAATATGTGGGTCAGCTGGTTGGCCATGAAGGTCATCTCGACCCAGATTTGGCCGTTCTCATAGAGCTCGAAGTTGAAGAACTGAATACCGGTGGAGAACACCTGCGGCCCTTCGGTAAAGACGTCCTTCGAACTTGGGTTGTCGACGATCGAAAAGCCGAAACCGTACTCGGCGACCACCTCCACCTCACCACCCTCCGGTAGCTTCTTGGTGCGCTTCTTGCCTTCCTCGACTTTGACGAAATAGGGCGTGAAGAGCAGGTAAAGGTATTCGTTAGGGTTGGCCAGGGTGATCGGCAGGACCTTCTCGCCCAAGGGGTAGAAGGTCAGATCGAATTGAAACATCCGCGCCTTGGCGAGGATCCAATCGTACTTCTCGCCGATCTGGCGGACGTCGACAAAATTCGCCTGTTGGTCCTTGGGGAAAGGGTGGATCTCACCGCTGGCCTTGTCTTTGTAGGCCAGCTGGAAGAAGCCGATATCGGTGCGGTTGTCCTCGTCTTTGGAGCAAGCGCTCAGGAGGGGGAATTTCGGATCGGCACGCGGCCCCTCGCGCTGTGGGAAGGCTTCGGGCGCGCGCAGGGAGCTGATGTGGGTGAAGTAATGCAGGGCGAACTCACGCAGCTGCGCCTGGATCCATTCCAGGTCGAGAGCGGCGCCTTCGGGCCCTTTCGGTTGATCGTAGAAATCGTGCTGGTACTCACCACAGATCGGGGTCTTCTTGCCTTGCAGCTCGACCGTGTCGAGAAAGCCGAAGCTGTGATTGAGCTCGTCGGGCTCGTAGACCAGCTGCAGCTTCTTCTGGAAGCTGTCCCGCGCCGAGGTCTCTTGCCACCACTTCTGCAAGACGAGGCCGTTCTCGTAGGCCGTCGGAACATGATCGAGAATGAAGCGCTCGGTGGGTGTCAGGTGCTCGGCGCTTCCGTTGCCGCAGCCTTCGGAGTCGGTACCAGACATGGCGGATCCTCCCTTTTCGCTCACCCTATGAGCCGAAAAGGACGGCGTCAATGAGCCGAGAGGATCAAAATGGGCCTACGGTCGGTCCGGGGATCAATCGCACCGAAGCGTAGAGAGCGGGTCGATCTGCGACGCCCGGCGAGCCGGGAGGTAGCAGGCCGCCAGGGCGAGAAGCATCAGGACAGGTGGCACCGAGAGCAGGGTCCTCGCATCGTTCGTGGCCACGCCGTAGAGCAGGCTCTCGAGCCAGCGGTTGACGGCGAGGGAAGCCAGCACGCCGGCAGCAGCGCCACCCAAGACCCAGCGCAGGCCATGGGCGAGGAACAACCGGACGATGTCGCCTGGCGTCCCGCCAATTGCCAAGCGAACGCCGATCTCGTGACGACGGCTTGCGACGGCAAGAGCCAGCACGCTGTAGAGACCGAAGCAGGCAAGGACCAGGGCCAGCGCCGCCACGACGCCGGCCAAGGCCATACGAAAGCGCGGTCCACCCTGCGCGCTGGCGATCGTATCTGCCAATATCCGGACGTCAGCCAGAGCCAAATCGGGATCGATTGCAGCAAGCTGCTGGCGCACCGGCCCGACCACCCGGAGAGGATCGATCGCCGTCCGCACGGCGACGCCGACCTGGTTGCGCGGCCCCTGGGCGAACGGAGCGAATATTTGCCCCCGCACCTCCTGGCTCAACTGGTGGTGACGCACATGCGACACCACGCCAATGACTTGCGCCCACACCGGCTCGAAGCCTCGACCGGACCACAGCCGAACTTCGATCTCCTGGCCCAGGGCCGGTGCATCAGGCCAGGCCTGGCGCGCCAGGAGCTCGTCGACGATCACGACCCGCCGAGCGTTCTCGTCGTCCGAGGCTTCGAACAGGCGACCCTCCAACAGCCGGGCGGCGACAGCCCGTAGATAGCCCGGGGTCACCACCCGGGCATCGGCTTCACGGCTCTCCGCCGCGTCGGTGGTTTGGCGAGTCTTCCATGGAGTCGACCAGTTGGGCTGGTTGGCCAGCGGCAGCTGATTGATCGCACCTGCGGCGCTGACCGCCGGCAGAGCCCCCAGGTGGCCATCGAGCTGCCGGGTCAGCTCGGCCACATCGAGCGGTGTTGGATAGCGCTCCGCCGGCAGTGACAGCTGGAAGGTCAGCACGCTCTCGCTGTCGAAGCCCGGATCGACGCGCTGTAGCTCCACATAGGTACGGGCCAGAAGACCGGCGCCGGTCAA
>JBCCGX010000243.1:0-10627 GCA_039029035.1 Acidobacteriota bacterium
GGTGGAAGAAGTTAGCCCAGGGTGTCAACCCTCGGCCGAGGTGCGGCGCCGCTACACCTCAGGACGATGACTTCGACTTGCCGTTTTCGTCGGCGGCGCCTGCGTCGTCGGCATCAGGATCTGCCGAGTCGTCGGCGTCCGATTCCTCCGATTCCGATTCCGAACCGTCGTCGGCGTCCGGCTCCTCCGACTCCGAGCTCGGGACCTCCGCGTCGTCGGTTTCGGCTTCCGATTCGACGACACCATCGGCGGCGCGTAGATACTCCTCGTCCGCGTCCACTTCGGGCTCTTCGGAGAGGGGCGCGTAGCGATCCGCCTGGTCGCGCAGTTCGCTGAGGGTCGCGGCGCTCACGGTGCCCGAAGACTCGGTCTCGAAGGCGGTGTCTTCCCAACCGGCCGGTGTCGGAATCGGTGGCGGTACCGGCGGCACGCCCCCCGCGGCAACCGCCGGCCGGGGCGACAGGTAGTGCAGCAGCACAGCGCCGAGGCCGGTGGTCCAGGCGATGTACTTGATCATGAAGCCGACCAGCAGGAGCAGCCAGGCGATCAGCTTGATCGGCGTGCCAGCGAAGTCGAGCACATCGCCGAGAAAGCCCAGCGCATCGCCGAGGATCGACCATCCCTGGATCAGAGCCAGGCCGGCGAGCAGCAACAGGTACGGGCTGGAGCCATGCCAATCGAAGCGCCGCTGCATGGCGCGGCCGCCGGCGATCGAGACCCCGGCGAAGCCAGGGAGCAAGAGGACAACCAGCACGACCAGAGATACCGGGAACAGCAGCAAGGCAAGGGGAATGCCGACGATGGTGATGAACAGGATGAAGAACACCACCGGCAGGGCGAAGAGGAAGAGGAGTTGGGTTCCGAGACCCACCAGGCCGGACTTCCACGGCTCGCTCTCGGCCCGATCGGCGACCGCAACCAGGAACCTCGGGAAGAGCAGCACCAGGAGGAGCAGAAGGACGCCGAGCACGACAGTTCTGCCGGAACGAATGATCAGCTTGCCGATGCCGAAGTCGAACCAATCGAACTCCCAACCGGTAAACCACACGTCCTGCCACAGATCGTCGATCTCGAAACTGGGCCCGAGAGAGACTTCGGTGATCTCACCACGGATCTGGGCTGAGCCTTCCCGGTGCACCGCGCCGCCGATCGAAATAGCATCGCCTGAGATTCTGGCGTCGGGACCGAGGAAGATCGAACCCCCGACAGCCGTGACGCTGCCCGAGACCTCGCCTTGCACATCGGCCGATCCAGCCACGATCACCGCGTCGCCGCGCACCTCGCCCTCGACGTCCAGCGAGCCCCCGAGGACGACGACGTCTTGCGAGATCTCATTCTCTTCGATCGTCAAGCTGCTGCCGAAGGAGACTCGCGTGTCCGTGCGGACCCGGCCACGGCGGCCCGCGCGCCGGTCACGACTCGCCTCCTCGGCCGCATCCTCCGCCACCTGCCGCCTCTCCTGCTCCAGGGCTTCGAGCTCTTCGGCCCGGGCGCGGATCATCTCCTCCAACTCCTCGGCGCGTTGGCGCTGCTCCTCGGCCTCACGCTCGACCAACTGGCGTTGCTCCTCAGCCTCGCGCTCGATCCGCTGCCGCAGCTCCTCCGCCAGTTGGCCATCGGGCGAGCCGAGGGCGGAAAGCTCGAACAGAGTCCGCGCGTCGTCACCCAGGCGCGCCTCGAGCTGATCGAGGGTCACCGTGTCACCATCGACCACCACGCGGTCGGCCTTGACCTCGAGGGTCGAAAAGTCAACCTCAGCGCCGCCGTCGGCCGGTTGCAGGAGGTAGCCGTCGCTGAGCTCGATCACCCGATAACGATCCGCCAGCCTCTCCAGCAGCGCCGAGGCTGCTTCCGGGTCGCCGAAAGGAGCGCCCGAGGCGGCCGGAGCGGCCCAGAGGGTGAGAAGGAGCAGTCCACCCGCGAAGAGGCGGACCAGGCCAGGCGAAGTTTCAGAGAGCTTGAACATACATCGAGTTCCTATTCGAAGCCACGAGCTCGCTCAAACCCCGGAAGGTGAAGGCGGACAGCGTGGACAGAGCTAGAAGCACCAGGACGACCTGCGGCGCCGTCACCACCAAGAGCAAGGTTTCGACGACGCCGGCAAAGGTCTGCAGGATCAGCAACAGCTCATCGACCTGGCGGATCACCGCGACGAACCCGGCGACCACCGTCGCCGCGATCTCGCTCGGGCCGACGAGGCGCGACAGGCCGAGAGCCAGCGGCAGGGTGTAGGCTAAGGTCAGGCCGACAACCATCAAGCAGGCTGCGATGGTGGCCCGGCTCCACCAGGGGTACACCACCGGCGCCGCCCGCAGGCCAGCGCTGGCCAAGACCCGACCGGCAAAACCTGCCGACGGCTCGGGCAGCGGCAGCGCGGCGAAGAGCCGTTCCAGGGCCAGCTCGGCGTCGGCGTCGCGGCCGCCGCGCTCGGCGGCGATCCAATGCTTTAGGTGGGTGTCGAATCGTTGCATCTCGGCCTCAATCGCTTAGCCCTACGGGGATCGGTGGTGCCATGTTACGCCCTGCCGCCAGATTTTCCGCTCCACTTGCCCGGCGGTGCGAAGCCCGCTTCGGCCAAGGCTGCGGCCAGCTGTTTGCGAGCCCGGTGCAGCTGCACCTTCACCGTGCCCATCGCCAACCCCGTGACCTCGGCGATCTCATGATATGCGAGGCTCTGCTGGAACCGCAGAATGAGGATTTCGCGGTAGCGCGGTGGCAGGCGGCCAAGCGCTGCTTCCAGTCCGCCGACCAGCTGGCGGTGCACCGCTCGGTACTCGGGCCCCTCCTCCTCGGCGACCTGCAGGAATTCCCACGACTCGTCACCCTCGGCCGAGGTCGCTTCGAGCGGCGTCAGCTCGGGCTTGGCTCGCCGCAGATGGTCGATCGTCGTGTTGTGCGCGATCTTGAACAACCAACTCGACAACTTGCGCTGGGGCTGGAAAGTGTGCAGCTTGCGGTAGGCCTTGACGAAGGCCTCCTGCGCCAGGTCTTCCGCCAGACTCGGGTCACCGACCATGCGCACGATGAGGCTCAACATCGGACGCTGGTAACGCTCCACCAAGACGCGGAAAGCGTCCGGCGAGCCTGCCAGCGTTCGCGCGACGAGCTCGGCGTCGGTCATCGGATCTTTCATGGCGGTTGGCTACGACGGTCGAGGCTCCATCGTACACCCCGCCGTCAGCCTCCCAACATCAGTCGAGACACGGGTCCTGTAGGATGCACGGATCCAACCGGAAAAATCGAAGGAGATCTGTATGCCCAAAGTCCTCGTCTTGACCCTGACGCTTCTGTCGACCTCACTGTGGACCCCAGTCCTCGGCGCCGCCGAGCTGGCCGGCGTCGAGATGCCGGATTCGGTCACCGTGGACGATCAGCAGTTGGTGTTGAATGGCCTCGGCCTGCGCAAGAAGTCGATCGTCAAGGTCTACGTCGGTGGCCTCTACCTGCCGGCCAAGGCAAGCGACGCTAGCAAGATCCTGGCGGCAGATACGCCGCGGCGCCTGACGATGCAATTCCTCTACAAGGTCTCGGCCTCGCGCCTGACCGACGCCTGGGACGAAGGCCTGGAGAACAACACGCCGCGTGCCACGGAGGAGGTCGGCAAAGGCTTCGAGCAGCTGGGCGGCTGGATGGCCGACATGGTGAAAGGCGAGCGTATGGAGTTCACCTACAGCCCCGGCACAGGGACCGAGGTCACGGTCAAGGGCCAGCGTAAAGGTGTCATCGTCGGCAAGCCCTTTGCCGACGCTCTTTTTGCCTGCTGGATCGGTCGCGAGCCGCCGAGCAGCGCCTTCAAAGCCGGTCTGCTCGGGGAGTAGGCCCGCCTGTCGGCCAAGGGCCACGGAGAAGCAGGGGGCCGCACCAGAGCCGAGAAACGCTGGGGCGAAAAACGTTTGGGCAAAAAAAAGGAGGGGCGCTTTGCGCCCCTCGTTGGGAGGGATGAGAGGAGGTTGTTGCCCCCTCGCAAGGAAATCCTACCAACCAGTCGGTCCGCTTGTCAAGTAGCCAATAAAGAAAAACAATTTGACCGGAACTCGTCCTAAAACCCATCCTCGCGTCAGGTCGAGAGCAGCCAAACCTTGACCAGAATCAACAGTCCGAGGGCGACCCGGTAGACGACGAAAACGGTCATCGTTTGGCGCTGCAGCCAGCGCAATAACCAGCCGATGACCAGATAGGCCGAGATCGCTGCGCTGGCGAATCCGACCACCAGCGGCGCCAGCTCCTCTGTCGCAAATCCTTCGCGCATGCCCTGGACCAGGTCGTTGAGAAGCGCCACGGCGCCCACCGGAATGGCTAGCAAGAGGGAGAAGCGCGCCGCGTCGGCCCGGCCCATGCCGCGCAGCAAGCCGGCGGTAATGGTGATGCCGGAGCGCGAGGTCCCCGGGATCAGCGCCACGGCCTCGGCCAGCCCGATCCACAGGCTGTCGCTCCAGCGGATCTCGGCCACCGAGCGCCCGGTGGCCGAAGCACGGCGATCGGCCCACCACAGCAAGATGCCGAAGACGATCGAGCTGCAGGCAATCAGCGTCGGGTTGCGCGCACCGACGGCGAACCAATCGTAGAACAGGAAGCCGACCGCCAGCACCGGCAGGGTCGCTACAGCAATCGCCAGCAAGAGTCCGGGGCGGGCGTCGAGGGCTATCCAGCGCCGGACGGTCAAGACCCCGTCGCGCTGCATCTCACCCAGCGACGCTACCAGATCGCGCCGGAAGTAGATCAACGCCGCCAGCAACGTCGCGGCGTTGGTGACCACATCGAAGCGCAGACTGTGATCCTCCCAGCCGAGCACATAGGGCACCAGGATCAAATGGGCCGACGAGCTGATGGGCAGGAACTCGGTGATCCCCTGGATCAGCCCGAGGAGAAAGGCTTCGAACAGACTCATGGCGGTTGCGGCGCAGCGGTGGACGACAATCGGGGATCGGATCGGCGGGTAGGAACTGGAGGGCCCGGTCGAGGGTACGGTATCTCACCGCGCCCGGAGATGGTAGGTTCCTTCCTCCGAGTCCAAAAGCTATACTCCACCCCGCTTTAACCGAGACCCCAATCATGCAAAGAATGATCGTTACCGGCGGCGCCGGCTTTATCGGCTGCAACTTCGTCCGCCACGCCCTGGAGCATACGGAGGCTCAGGTCCTGGTACTCGACAGCCTGACCTACGCCGGCAGCCTCAAGAGCCTGGCTGAGGTCGAGAACAACCCGCGCTACCGTTTCGCCCAAGCCGATATCACCGACCGCGAGGCCGTCCGGCGACTGTTCACCGACTTTCGACCGACGGCGCTGCTCAACTTTGCTGCCGAGAGCCACGTCGATCGTTCGATCGACGGTCCCGGCGCCTTCATTCAGACCAACATTGTCGGCACCTTCGAGCTGCTGGAAGCGGCGCGCAGCTACCTCGAGTCCCTGGCCGAGGGCGACCGCTTTCGCTTCCTGCACGTCTCCACCGACGAGGTCTACGGCTCCCTCGGCGACACCGGGCTGTTCTCGGAGCAGACCCCCTACGCGCCAAACTCACCCTACGCCGCGTCGAAGGCGGCCGCCGATCACCTGGTCCGGGCCTACTACCACACCTACGGTCTCGACTCGGTGATCACCAACTGCTCGAACAATTACGGCCCCTTCCAATTCCCCGAGAAACTGATCCCGCTCATGATCCTCAACGCCATCGATGGCAAGGCGCTGCCGATCTACGGCACCGGCGCCAACGTCCGCGACTGGATCTACGTCGACGATCATTGTGCCGGGATCCTGCAGGTGCTGGAGAGCGGCAAGCCGGGTGAAAAGTACAACCTGGGCGGCGGCAACGAGCGTACCAATCTACAAGTGGTCGACCGCATCTGCGAGATCCTCGACGACGAGCTCCCCGCGGCGCAGAACCCGGCCCTGGCCGGGCGTGCCAGCTACAGCGAGCTCAAGACCTTCGTCAAAGATCGCCCGGGGCACGACCATCGCTACGCCATCGACGCCTCGAAGGCGAGCGGCGAGCTCGGCTGGCGGGCCGCCTACGACTTCGAGCGCGGCCTGCGCGAAACCATCCGCTGGTATCTGAAAGAGCGCCAGGGTTGGTGCCAGGCAGTAACTTCCGGGCGTTATGACCGCGAGCGTCTTGGCCTGGCCGAGGCCAAGAACTGAGGAACCGTCATGCGCTTCATCCAGACCGCTCTCCCCGGTGTGATTCTCGTCGAGCCGACCGTCCATGGCGACGCCCGCGGCTTCTTCCTCGAGACCTACCACGAGAAGAAGTACGTCGAAGGGGGTATCAAGGAGCGTTTCGTCCAGGACAACCATTCGAAGTCGAAGCATGCCACCCTGCGGGGTCTGCATGCCCAGGCGCGCAACCCACAGGGCAAGCTGGTGCGCGCCGTCGAAGGCGAGATCTTCGACGTGGCGGTCGACGTCCGCCGGGGCTCGCCCCACTTCGGCCAATGGGTCGGTGAGACCCTGAGCGAGGCAAATCACCGCCAGCTCTATGTGCCGCCCGGCTTCATCCACGGCTTTTGTGTTCTGTCCGCATCAGCCCAGGTCGAGTACAAGTGCACCGACTTCTACGATCAGACTGACGAGTTCAGCGTGCAGTGGAACGATCAGGCCATCGGAGTAGAGTGGCCGATCAAAGAGCCCCTGTTGTCGGCTCGCGACAGCGCCGCCAAGCCGCTGAGTGAGGTCGAAGAGCTGCTGCAGGACTACCGAGGGGACTGATCCGGTGAGGTCTCCTGCCGCGCCCTACGAGCCCCCCGAAGCGTTCAATCTCGCCGACTACCTGCTCGACCAGCGCGTGCGCGAAGGCCGCGGCGACCGCATCGCCCTGCGCCTCGACGACCGAGAGTTGACCTACCGCGAAGTCCAAGGGCTGGCCAATCGTTTCGCCCAGGTCTTGCGCCAGCGAGGGATCGATCGCGAAGACCGAGTGATGCTGGCGCTGCCCGACGGCGCCGAGTTCGTCGGCGCCCTGTTCGGGGTGCTCAAACTCGGCGCCGTGGTGGTGATGGTCAACCCGCAGCTCAAGCCGGAGGAGATCACCGCGCTCTACGACTACACCCGAGTGCGCTGCGTGGTGGTCCATGGCTCGGTCGAAACCACGTTCCGCGAAGCATGGTCCGACGACGCGCCGCGCCACGGCTTCGTCACTGTTGGCGCCGACGATGGCGAAACCCGCTTCGAAGATCTCGCAGCTGGCCTGGACGAGACCTTCACCAACGCCGAGACCCACCGTGACGACGCCGCCATCTGGCTGTTCTCCGGCGGCACCACCGGCCGGCCCAAAGCAGTGATCCAGACCCACCGCTCCTTCGCTAACACCACCGAGCTCTACGCCAAGCGCGCTCTGGGCTACCACGAGGACGACGTCACGATCTCGGTACCCAAGCTCTACTTCGGCTACGCGACGGGATCGAACCTCTTCTTTCCCTTCTCGGTCGGCGGCTCGGCCGCCCTCTTCACCGAGCATCCGACACCGGAGGTGCTGTTCGCCAAGATCGCCCAGCACCAGGCGACGATCCTGATCAACGTGCCGACGCTGATCAACCGCATGGTCAGCCATCCGGAGGCCGACCCGCAAGATCTCTCCACCCTGCGCTTCGCCACCTCCGCCGGCGAGGCCCTACCGATCCCCCTCTACCAGCGGTGGAAGGACACCTTCGGCGTCGAGCTGTTGGACGGTCTGGGCACCGCCGAGATGTGGCACATCTTCGTCAGCAACCTGCCGGGGGCGGTCAAGCCCGGCACCCTCGGCCAGGTCATCCCGGGCTTCGAGCTCAAGGTTTGCGACGACGACGGTCGCGAAGTGGCCGATGGCGAGGTCGGCCGCCTGTGGGTACGCGGCGACTCACGCGCCATCGGCTACTGGCAGAACATGCCCAAAACCCAGGAGGCCTTTTACGGCGACTGGTTTGTCGGCGGTGATCTAGTCTGCCGCGATACGGAAGGCTACGTCACCTACTGCGGTCGCTCCGACGATGTGCTCAAGGTCGGTGGCAAGTGGCTGGTGCCCCAGGAGGTCGAGAGCTGCCTGATGCGCCACCCGGCGGTGAAGGAATGCGCCGTCGTCGGTGCCGAAGATGCCGAGGGCTTGATGAAGCCCTACGCCTTCGTCACCCCCAAAGACGCCGCCGCCACCGACCTGGAAGAACAGCTCAAGGCCTTCGCCCTGAAGCATCTGCAGGCCTACAAGCACCCGAGGCGCGTCATCGTCCTCGACGACTTCCCCCGCACCCACCTGGGCAAGATCAACCGTGGCAAGCTGAAAGGGATGGTCTAAGTTAGAATCCCATCACAGGGACTTTTTCAGCTTCGAAGTTGAAGTAGAACCACCACCCTAGGACCCCGTTGTGGAGATCGCGGTCGTCGTCGTCGGAACAGGCGCCGCTGCCGCCTGGCAGCAGAATGCTAAGCGGCTGGCCACCCACGAGGGGCAGCTCGTCGGGTAGCAGGATCGCATCGGCGGCGGCCTCGGAGAGGAAGCCGCGCAGCAGGCCCGAGGTGAAGCCGGTAACAGGCAGTCCGACGAAGGTGCCGGCGAGCTGCAGATCCTCGAGCTCGATCTCCAGCTCACCGAGCTGGAAGGTGAAGGTCTCAGCCACGGTCGAGAAGCACGGCGCGTCGGGCTCGGTCACCGCCGGGTCGTAGCTGGAAGTCGTGCCCGCCACCGTCTCCAGACAGGTGCCGGCCATCAGATTCGAGTAAATCGTCTCGAGCTGCGTTGTCGCCGGGTCCGGACCGCATATCGTGGAAGCGAGGGGTGCCGTGCACTGCCCGTCGTCGAAATCGACCCGCTCGGACATCGCCGCATTGACGAAGAACGGTCTGAAGACCAACAGGGAGCTCAGATCGAGGAATCCGTCGCCATCGCCGTCGGTGGTGATCTGTTCCTCCAGGCTGCCGTTAAAGGCGAAGTCGACGACCGGCAGCGGATCGTCGGTGAAGTCGACACAGATCACGATACCGACGTCGACCGGCGCGAAGACATGGGGATCGCGCAGATCCAGATCGGAGATCCGGAAGACGGTCGGTTGGAGACCGACCACTCCCGACCAAGCCGAGAAATCACCGCTCTCGAAGCCATCGGCAAAGATCCGGGCTTCGGCTTGCGACGAGGCAAGGAGCACGAGAGCCAGGGCCAAACCCGGGACGAGAGCACGGCTCGAAACACAGCGAAGAGAACCGAATCGAAAGCGTGGCCGAGTCGTGATCCCGAGCATGGCAGTCATCTCCTGTGGGTGGACAAATCAGATCCACCGATTTTACCGCCGCCCCTACCACCGCGCCATCCCAAACGACGTCACCTTCCCCGCTGCGGCTCCAAGGCGAGACGTAAGATGCCCCCGGGTGTAAGCACCCGGGGGCCAAAGCAGAGACCGTCGCTAGGCGCAGACGAGATCGACCGAGGGGGCAACGGTCATCATCCCAACACACAACACATCAGAACAGCGAGGTAGACAGTTGCTCGACGTCAAGGAAAGTATCGAAAGGACGGACCAATCCCTCCAATTCGATGGGAGACGGCCGGCAAAACCGGCCGATGGGGACGACACGGTAGGACAAAATCTCTCATCCACTCTGAGGTCGTCGTTCAACTGTCAGCTCCTCTTGAGTGGGTCAGATCCATCCCCCGAGGTTTTTGTTTAGCCGACGAAGAAGAAAATCCGAAAAACTTCCCGAGGTCAGGTCGCTCGCAGCTCGCGGCCGAAGGGAAAGAGGGAGACCGGCACCAGCTTCAGATGCTGGACGGCGAAGGGGATACCGATGATGGTGATCGCCAGGATCGCCGCGTGCACCAGGTGGACGATAGCGATCTCCCAGCCGAAGAGCACGATCCACAGGACGTCGAAGACGATCTTCAGACAGCCATAGGCATTCTCGGTCTCCTCGAGCTCCTTACCGAAAGGGGCGAACGTCGCGACGCCGAGCTTGATCGACTGCATACCGAAGGGGATGCCGACAATCGTCAGGCAGAGCAGCAACCCACCGATGATGTATCCCAACCCAGACAAGAACCCACCGAAAATCAGCCACAGCACATTGCCGATGAACGACATGGGGTCTCCTTTTGATTTCGAAGAGGCCCAGGCACGATACCACTGTTCGTGCCGTGGCCCTCGATGCATACTACGGACCGGGCCGCCGGGATATTCTGCCGGGCGTCATTCGTCGGTCGGATAACGCCGCGAGCGCTCCTTCTTGACCTGGGAGCGTCGGCGCTTGCTCTCCAGCCGACGACGGCGAAACCGCGCCGGCACGCGCACCGGTCGCCGTTCCGGATCGACCTCCAGCGCTTGCTGCAAAAGCTCGGTGAAGCGCTCCACCGCGGCCTCACGATTGGCCGCCTGGCTGCGCTCGCGCTGGGCACTGACCGACAGGATGCCCTCTTTGCTGATGCGCGTCGCCAGCCGCTCGCCGATCAGGGCCTTCTGCTCCGGCGACAGGCTCGGTGAGCCCTCGAGATCGAAGCGCAGGGTGATCCGCGTCGAGACCTTGTTGACGTTCTGCCCCCCTGGCCCAGAGCTGCGGGACGCAGCGAAGCTGAGCTCCGAGTGAGGGATCGAGACGTCGTGGTTGATCTGGATCATAGTCGTGTGCCTGTCACCGGCGCTGGCTCAGCCCCGCTGGCTGGCGTGGCTATCTTAAA
>JBCCGX010000244.1:0-10616 GCA_039029035.1 Acidobacteriota bacterium
CAGCGCCGCCCTACAGGTCGGGTCGACCGAGGAGCGCCTGCGCGTCCAGGGCTTCGCCGATGCCTTGACCTGGATCAGCGGTGGCTGTGCGGCCCTGGCGTCGGGTTTTTTCATGTCGGCCTGGTCTTTTCGCGGTCTGTCCCTCGCTGGCGCCGGCGTCGCTCTGTTGCCGCTCTTGGCGCTCGGCTACTCGGCCCGTCGCGGTCTCCGATCGGCAGCGCGCTCCGGTGCGCTTCGCGACGGCCCTGAGACCACGTCGATGTGAGGCTCGAAGAAATCGCGCCCAGAGTGTTGACCGATTGGTACAGACTATGTATCATGCTTTTGTTGGTCGACAGCGGCGGACCGAGAAAGACGGAACCAAACCATGCCCTGGGAAAAGCAGTTCGATGTGGACGAGACCCTGGAGAAGGCCGGGCAGGCCTTCTGGTCCCAGGGCTATGAAGCCACCTCGATGCAGGATCTCCTGGCCGCGATGGGCATCCGTAAGGGAAGCTTCTATGCCACGTATGGCAGCAAGCACGAGGCCTATCTGAGGTCTCTGAAGCAGTACTCCGAAGCGCGGATGGGGGAGCTCGGAGATCTCGTGCGGGGCCTGGGCCCGGTCGAGGCTCTGCGAGCCCACTTCGAGGCGATCTACGAGGATTGCGTCAGTCCAGCGGGGCACCGTGGTTGCATGGTGATCAACTGCGCTCTCGAGCTGGCGCACGACGACCCTGAGGCGCAGGCTCTCGTGCAATCGGCGATCGCCCGCCACGAGGGGTTGTTGCGCCATCTGATCGCTGCCGGCCAGACAGCCGGTGACATCGATACCACGCTCGATGCGTCGGCGACCGCCAAGACAATGATGGCTCTCGTCATGGGAATGCGGGTCTACTCCAGGTCGGGAGCCGATGTGGACGCAGTGAGGACGCTGGCAGACCAGGCCGTGGCTCTGGTGGAGCCGGCACCCGAAGTCAGTTAGCCGAAGAGGGGCCCGAGCGAGGCGACTCCCGTGGGAGTCGCCTTTCTCAGGCCCTAGTTTTGACCGATCAGTACAAACAAGCAAACAAGGAGTAGTCATCCATGTCAGACACTACCTTTTCGGGCCAAGTCGCAGTTGTGACCGGTGGGAACTCGGGGATCGGACGGGAAGCCGCCTTGGCGTTGGCCGAGCGGGGTACCGCCCTGGTGATCGGCGCCCGGCGCGAAGATCGCGGTCAGGCGGTGGTCGACGAGATCCGTGCCAAGGGCGGTGAGGCGATCTTCGTCAAGACCGACGTGACGAAGAAGGAGGACGTCGAAGCGCTGGTCGCCGCCGCCGTGTCCAAGTTCGGTGGCCTCGACATCGCCTTCAACAACGCTGGCATCGAAGGGGCCGCCTTGGCGCCCTTGGTGGAGGAGAGTGAAGAGAACGCACGCAAGGTGATGGAAGTCAACTTCTTCGGTCTGTGGCATGCCATGCGGGCCGAGATCCCCGAGCTCGCCAAGCGTGGCGGCGGATCGATCATCAACACCACTTCGGTGGCCGGCCTGCGCGGCTTTGCCGCCTTCTCGTCCTATGTCGCGTCGAAGTTCGCCGTGGAGGGCCTGACCCGCTCGGTGGCGCAAGAGGTGGCACCCTTGGGTATTCGGGTCAACACGATTGCCCCCGGCCCGATCGACACCGACCTGTTGGACCGGGCCACCGGTGGTGATCCTTCCGGCTTCACCCAGATGGTGCCGCTGCAGCGTGCTGGGACGACGGAGGAAGTCGCCGCCTGGGTGACCTTCCTGGCTTCGCCGCAAGCGACCTACGTCACCGGTCAGTCCCTGCGCGTCGACGGTGGCATGTTGGCCTGACCTTCGGGGGGAGCAATTCACCCAGGGCTCCCGCCCTGGGCTACGGGATGTCGCCCTCCGGGCTCAGGAGCCCGAGATGGGTGGAAAACGTAGTCCAGGGTGGGAGCCCGCGATGCCTCGGCGAGCGGGCACTCTGCCTCTGTTATAGGCTGCGTCGCAGAAATGTCTTTCTCGCCGGAGGAGCCCTGAGCTTGGGTCGTAGATCTGCCGCTACCGCCACATCGACCGACGCCCGGCGCGCGCGCTTCGCGCCGCTGCTGCGCGGCCGCGGACTCGAGATTGGTGCCCTGCGAAAACCTTTCCCGGTCGCCGACGACGTCGAGGTCGTCTACTCCGATCTGTTGCCGCCGGAGGAGATCGACCGCCATTATCCTGGCGGTGTGCATCCGGACATCGTGAGTGACAGCGAGTCCTTTCCCACGGTCGAGGACGACACCTTCGACTTTCTGATCGCCAACCACGTCTTGGAGCACCTCACCGATCCGATCCGTGCGCTAAGGGAGTGGCATCGCATCCTGGGGGATGGCGGACTGGTGCTGATGGCGCTGCCCGACAAGCGCTACACCTTCGATGTGCACCGCCGACGGACGACCCTGGCGCATTTGATTGCCGACTCGAGCAACAACCTCACCCCCAGACTCAAGAACTACGAGCACTTGGTCGACTGGGCGACCCATGTCGAAGGGCTCGATCCGGCTTCGCCCGAGTGGTGTGCCTGGATCGAGGATCGCTTCGAGACGGGCTTCGCCGTCCACAACCATGTGTGGGTGCTGCAGGACATCCTGTACCTGCTGCTCTACCTTTACCAGCGCCGCATCGCTCCGTTCGCTCTCGCCCGCTGGAACAACACGGCCCTCTTTGGCAACGAGTTCATCGTCCTCCTGCGGGCCCGTAAGCAGCCTGGCAGGGCACGCCTTGCCAGCGATGTGGCTCGTCTCACCACGGCGGTTGCCTTGGCCTGGCTGCAGAATCCATGGCAGGTTACCCAGGCGGCGTGTAAGCGACAGCTCAAGAAACGAAAAAACCCCGCGCACCAAGAGCGCGCGGGGTGAGCAACTCGTCACTGGGAGTGGGTAGCTACTCCTGGTAGGTAACCACGAGCTGCGGATGGTTGTCCGCGTTGCTGTGCTCGCCGGAGTAGTAGCCGACGAAGTCGCTGCTGCCGTCGTCGTTGTCGTCGAGATCGAAGTAGATCCGCATCTGGGTGACGCCGGATCGATCGATCGCCGCCAGGCCGGCTGCGTCGAGGCTGCCCTCCGACCAGTCGCCGTTCGACAGCGGGTTGCTCATCGTGGCGGACCCGACTACCGTCGCCGTGGCCTGGAAGTCGCTCGAGGCCAAGGCCACGTCACCACCGAATCCGCCGGTCTGGACGTCCACCCGACAGGCGCCGTGGGTGGTGAACGGGTTGGTGCCGGTGACCCGCCCGCGCCGGAGGCGCAGGTTGGCCGACGTCACCACCGCCGCGGCGGGGACCTGTGAGGTGTCGAACGACACGAACGATTTCCGCTGACGGTCCTTGCCGGCATCGCCGACCCGCAGAGCTCGGTTGTTGGAGTTGCTGCTGCGGGTCGTACCGCCGACGTTGCTGTCCTCGCTCGATTCACGGATGCGACCGTCGTGCGCAGCGATCGAGATCAGGGTGACCTCGATCGGCAGGCTCAGCACCCGCAGGCTGATCGCCGCCGAATCGCCGAGACCGTGACGGTCGGCCACCGTCGCGGTGATCGTATGGATGCCTTGCGATAGGGCCGAGGTCGCCAGGGAGGCACCGCTACCGAGAGCGCCGTCGAGACTCGAGCTCCAGGCAATGACACCGCTCAGGTCGCCGTCTTCGAGGTCGCTGGCCGCGCCGGTGAAGGTGACGAGATCACCGAGTGTGACCAGGGAGCCATCCGCCGGCGCCGTAATGCCGACACTCGGCGGGGTGTTGGCATTGACGGTGATCGTCACGTTGGCCGAGCCGCTGGCGCCGTGGCTGTCGGTGACCGAGGCCGTGATCACATGGCTGCCGAGAGACAAGCTCGAGAGCACAAAGGATCCGCCGGACCCGATGGCGCCGTCGAGACTCGAGGTCCACACCAGACTCGCCGTCAGGTCGCCGTCTTGGGTGTCGGTCGCCGTGCCGGTGAAGGTCACCGGGTCGGTCTCAATCGAGATCATGCCGCCCACTGGGGAGGTGATCACGACGCTGGGTGGGGTGTTCCCGTTGACGGTGATCGTGACGTCGGCCGAGCCGTCGGCACCGTGGCTGTCGGTGACCGCTGCCGTGATCACGTGGGTGCCGACCGATAGGCTGGCGAGCGAGAACGATCCGCCGGATCCGATGGCCCCGTCGAGGCTCGAAGTCCACGCCAAGCTGGCGGTCAGATCGCCGTCTTCGGTGTCACTCGCCGTCCCTCCGAAGGTCACGAGATCGCTCTCGATGAACGTCGCACCCTCCGTCGGTGTGGTGATGGCGACCGTTGGCGGCGTGTTGGCATCGACCGTCAGAGTGACCGTGGCCGAGCTTTCGAGGCCGCCGATATCAGTGACCGCGGCGGTGATCAGGTGACTGCCGACCGAGAGCGTGCTGAGCGAGAACGAGGCGCCTGAGCCGAGGGACCCGTCGAGATCCGAGGTCCACGCCAGGCCGGCGGTCAGATCGCCTTCTTCAGCGTCGCTCGCGCTGCCGGTGAAGGTCACGAGATCGCCTTCGATCACTGTCGTGCCGTCGCTCGGTGACGAGATCAAGACGTTCGGTGCCGTGTTCGGATCGATCGTCAGGGTGATCTGATCCGAGCCCTGGAGGCCGCCCGAATCGGTCACCAACGCGGTGATCAGGTGGCTGCCGGCGGTCAGGCCGGTGCTGAACGAGGCGCCGGAGCCGATACTTCCGTCGAGGTCCGAGCTCCACACCAGGCTGGCGCTCAAGTCGCCGTCTTCGGCATCCGTCGCCAGGCCGTCGAATTGGATCGGCTCGCCGGCCCGGAAGCTGGTACCGCTCGCCGGAGCGAGGATTGTGACTTCAGGGTCGGTGAGATCCACTGCGTAGAGGCGGACGCCGACCTCGCCGAGATTGACGAAGATCTCCAGATTGCCGTCGGCGTCGACATCGGCCACCAGCAGGCTGTCCTGGTTACCTACCGCGGTACCGATGTCGCCACTCGACCACAGTACGGCGCCGCTGGCGCCGCTCTGCACTCGCACCGAGTCGGCGACGCCGAAGATGTAGTCGTCGCTGCCGTCGCCATCGAGATCGGCGACGTCGAGGCCGTCGATCCGCCCGCCGTGGGCACCGACCGATTCGACCACCGCGCCGCTCACCGGATCCAACACTTGCAGCAGCCCGGCTTCGGTGCCGATCAGGATCTCGGCCGTGCCGTCACCATCGCGGTCCGGGGTGTCGAGGGCGCTCAGATTCAGATCGCCGGTGATCAGCTCCTGGGCGTGGGAGATCCCGTCGAAAACCTGCAGCTCGCCACCCTCGCGGCCGACCAGCATCTCGAGCACGCCGTCGCCGTCGACATCCGCCACCCGCAGGAGTGGGAAATCAACGAAGTTGGCCCCCAGGCTGGCACTCTGCCACTCCAGGGCGCCGCTGGCCGCACCGTAGACGTAGAGGTAGACCCCGGACGCCCCGGTGTGCTCGCGGCCGGTGGAGGCGATGATCTCGAGGGCGCCGTCGGCATCGACATCGGCCACCTGCATGGCGAGAAAGGTCAGGCCGCTCTCGGTGGCCACCTGCCACTGTTCGGTGTGGCTCGATCCGTCATAGGCGATGATCTTGCCGGTGTAGGTGGTGCTGGTGGTGACGAAGAGCTCGTTTTGCGGATCACCATCGATGTTGGCCTGGCGCAGGCGCCAGAGGCCCGTCCAGTTACTGCCGGTTGGCTCACCGCTGGTGAATTCGAGCGTCTGAGTCGCCGCGTCGTGCACGAAGTAGAGGCCATCGCCGGAGCCGGCGTCGGACTCGAAGCTGCCATGCACCAACTCTGGACGGCCGTCGCCGTCGAGATCGCCGTGATCGAGGGCGCGGAACGGGCCGGTGATGTGGGCACTCTGCCACTCCTGAGTGAGGCTGAAGGTGTCGACCACGAAGAGGAAGTCTTCGCCGCTGGAGCTGAAGCCGGCGCCCCAAAGCAGCTCGCGATCGCCGTCACCATCAACGTCGGCAATGGTGAGATCGGTCACGCCATGCTCGGGGTTCGAGCGCGACCATTTCAACGCCCCCGAGGCGCCGTCGTGGGCGTGGATCGAGCCCCATTGGCCGTTACCGTAGACGATATCGAGCGCTCCATCGTTCTCGACGTCGAGCACCTGCATGGCACCGAGCTCGTTGGTGACCGGGATCATGTAGGCCTCGGCCTGGAGGTCGGCGTCGAAGACGCTGATGTCGTTCCAGCGGAAGGCGGCGACGATTTCTGCCATCCCGTCGCTGTCGAAGTCACCGAGGTCGACATGGTCGCCGAAGCCGCTGGCGTTAGTCCATTCGACGGCGCGGGTGGCGCCATCGAGCACCCAGCCAGTGCTGGTGCCATTGCCGATCACGATCTCGAGGCCGGTGTCGGCATCGACATTGCCGATGGCGAGGTCGAGGCCGCCGAAGCCGCTGCCTAGGTACTCCTGGGCGCCGGTCGCCAGATCGTGGACGAACAGCCGGCTGGCGTCACAGAAGACGAGCTCGAGAGCGCCGTCGGAATCGACGTCGACAACGTTCAGGCCACGGATTTCCGAAGCGTTTGTGGCGACGGTCTGGGTCAGGACCGGATCGAGCCCGTCGTAGATCAGGATGTCCTGATCGACGCCCACCAGGACCTCGTCATCGCCGTCGCCGTCGAGGTCCGCCGTCCGCAGGCTGCGGATGTCCTCGGTGTATTGGTGCCGCGCCCAGACCTGCGGATAGCCGCTGCCGTCATAGCGCAGGACGTACCAGAAGTCGTTCTTGAAGAAGTCTCGTGGCCCGCCACCGGCGACGACCTCGAGGCTGCCGTCGCCGTCGAGATCGGCGGCGTTGAGCCCGGTGTCGCCGATGCCGACACCGTAGATCGACCGATGCCACTCGAGGGCGATCGTCATGGTGTTTTTGAACGGAAGGGTCGAAGCCCCAGAGGCGCTGCTGCGCGCCGCTCGTCCCTCGGAGAGAGGTGTCAAATGCGCGGTCTCTAGATAGTCGTAGCTCGTTCGCTCGCCCCGACTGTCATAGATCGGCCGGCCGTATTGATCTCGGGGGATCGTCTCGATGCGGTCCACCGGTCGCCCGGCGTCGTCGAGCGCTTCGCCGCTGCCTACCGTCACTGCGGGCTGGGCGTGAAGACCCGGCATCGGCCACAAGACGATGGCCAGGGCGACAACCCACAGTCTCGACAGTTCTCGAGCCCGGTTCCGGTTGGTTCGCAGATATGAATCCTTCCGTTGCTTCATTACAAGTCTCCTGAAAACAATGTCCGATAGAAAATGGTTTGGCTCCGGACTGAGCCAGCATCAGCGGTCATGCGATAGCAGCAGATATGACTTGCGGGGCAGGTTTGGGCGCTCATCGATCCCTTGGATCGGACCCCGCTTGGAGCCACGCACATGCGCGCTCGAGATCCATCGATCTCCCTGGGTCATCCTTCGACTCGGTCGGATTTCAGTGTCACTCAATACCTAAGGCGGAGAACGGTGCCGAAACTGCTCGGGTAAGATAAAATGCCTAAAAATGATTGAGCTCATGCTGGATCGTTGACGGTCCCGACGCGCTGAGGAAGCCGCCACCGCGCCGCGCTCATGTTGACTTGCAAAGCAAAGGTCTTTTCATCTTGCCTAAGAACCTGTGCTACGGTAGCCAGTCCAGGTGATCCAGGTCGTTTGCGTTGACGCCCTCGGGCCGGTGCTTCGTGCATCAGAACCCACCGGGCAAGGCCTGACTGGGTCACGAAGAACCCGATGGGATGGGAGTCATCATGCCGAAGGTGCCGGGCCCCTTGTTGCGGTCATCGTCGCTCGACGATCTTTTGAGCTTTCTGGCACAAGATTTCTCCGCCAGCTTTCGTCATCGCATCGGTTTTCCCGACAACTTGGCCTGTGACTTTGGGGATCTGGAGCGTTTCTGGCGACACACCCTCGTCAATGTTGGCGATCCGTTCACGTCCACTCTGTATCAGGTCAAAACCTTCTCAGTGGAGAGGAAGTGCATCGAGTGGTTTGCCGAGCTCTACAATGTCGAGGATTGCTGGGGATATGTCACCTCATGCGGTAGCGAAGCCAACCTGCATGGCGCCTTGATCGGGCGTGAGGAGTACCCCGAAGGTCGCTACTACTTTTCGGCAGCGAGCCATCCCTGCATGCCGAAAATCGCCAAGATGTTGCGCTTGCCCTACACCGAAGTCGCGGCGTCTCCCACCGGCGAAATGGACTACGAGGATCTCGCTCGCAAGCTAGCCCCCTACGGCGCAACACCCGCCGTCATCAACTTGAACATCGGCACCACGTCGCTCGGCGCAATCGACCGGGTGGAGCGCGTGGTAGAGGTCTTGCAGCGCAACTGCGTGCCCTACTACCTCCATTGCGACGCGGCCTTGGGCGGCATGTTGCTGCCCTTCATTCCGTCGGCGCCGAAGCTGGATTGTACGCATTTACCGATCGGCAGCATCTCGATCAGCGGCCATAAATTCATCGGCTCGCCGGTGCCCTGCAGTATTTTTTTGGTGGACCGGTCCCAAGTCCGAAAGAATCTCGCGTTCTACAAGAGTGACATTGGCTACCCGGGCAGCGCGGATACGACGATCGGCGGCTCCAGGAGCGGTTTGGCGCCGTTGGTGATCTGGTATGCGCTTTGTCAGCGGGGAGATCGCTTTACCGATGAGGTCGCCGCCTGCCTGAGCAATGCACGGTACCTCGCTGAGCGTCTGGAAGAGAAAGGGTATTCGCCGATACTGAACGATTTTTCCACCACTGTCGCTCTAGAGACGCCTTCGCCGGAGGTGTGCGAAAAGTGGCAGTTAATGGTCGAGGGCCAACGATCTCGTGTCGTGGTAATGCAGCACGTCGATCGACCCTTGATCGATGAGTTCTTGGCCGATTTACCGAATCGTTCCCCAGGGCGGTGAGCCGCAGCCACCAGAGTCCGAGCTACAACAACAACCCGGAGCCCAAGCATGGCTTGCGATCATTTCAAGCCGGTGATACTTCCGCTGAGCGAGCTGCTGGATCGGCGGGTGCTCGATCGTTATCCGGTCCTGGCGGAGTTTGGCGAGTCGATGGGGCAAACGCCGCTGGTGGCAGTGCCCGGACCCGCTGGCGGTGGCCGAGTTTTCGCCAAGTGCGAATGGTTGAACCCGACCGGAACGGTCAAAGATCGGACGGCCTTCGGTTTCGTTTACGACATTGTGAAAGATCTCGATCCCCAGGAAGTTTGCAACGTTCACCTTCTGGAGTGCACGGGCGGCAATCTGGCCTTCGCCTTGAATCGACTTTGCGCTCCACTGGGCATCACCTGCACGTTCGTTTCGGTCGAAGGCTATCTGGCCGATCAGGAGATCGATGCCTTGCAGCAGGACGGTCATGAGATCCTCTTCGTGTCCAAGACGCTAGGCTTCGAAGGATGCCTGAATCGAGGCGGCGAGCTGGCCGCGCAGCATCCCGACTGGATCTTCTTGCATCAGCACGAAAACCGAGCCAACCTGGAAGTCCACCGCCGGTTCACCGGTGGGGAGATGGTGCGTCAACTGGCGGCGATGGATCGGGTACCGAGTGCCTGGGCGGCGTCCGTCGGCACGGCAGGCTGCCTGATGGGCGTCTACGAGGCACTGCGGCGGCCGTTTCCCGAGGTCGGTCTCTACGTGGTTTCGCCGGCGGAAAAACCGTATGGCGGTCAGCTGCCGTACGCGCCCGACGTGCCATCCTACTCGGGTGCTGGGGGATATACCTGCGGACGCAAACAGCCCTTCGTCGAGCGCGATGAAGATCAGGTGACCGGTCGGATCGAGATCTCCTTCGAGGAGGCGATGCTGCATGTCGCCACCTTCGAGCGCGCAACCGGTGTCGTCATCGGCGGCTCGTCGTCGGCCAACTGGCTGGCTGCCTATCGGATCGCCAGGGAGCTGGGGCCGGAGGGGGTCGTTTGTACGATGTTTCCCAGTGCCTCCCATACCGCGATCGAGCGTCAGCGGATCGAGCGTTTCAGCGACCTCGAGGTCGTGCGGGGCTTGGCGGAGTTGGATCTGCGCTCGGACGACTACCCCGACCTCGGGCGTGCCCACCAGGCCTCCAGGCTGTAGAGAACGAGCGCCGTCCAGATCAGACTGAAGGCCACGCCATGGGCGCGGGTGAAGAGCTCGCCAAAGGCGGCCACCGCGAGTAAGAACTGGATCGAGGGAGCGATGTACTGCAAGAGGCCGAGAGTGGAGAGCCGCAAGCGGCGCACGGCTCGGGTGAACCATAGGAGCGGCAGCACGGTCACCAGACCGGCGCAGGCGATCAAGAGATCCATGCCCGGGGGGCCTTGGGTGAAGCTCAAGCGACCGCGATCAGCGAGAAGCACCAAGGTGCCGAGCGCCAGCGGCGACAGGAAGAGAGTCTCGATCGCCAAGCCCACCATGGCGTCGGCTCGGGCTGTCTTGCGCAACAGACCGTAGACTGCGAAGCTCCCGGCGAGCAGCAGGGAAAGGACAGGCAGCCCGCCGTGGGCGAAAGTCAGATAGAAGACGCCGACGGTCGCCAAGCCGACGGCCAGCCATTGAACGCGCCGCAAGCGCTCGCCCAGCACCACAAAGCCGAGGCAGACGTTGACCAGCGGATAGATGTAGTACCCGAGACTGACTTGCAGCACCTGA
>JBCCGX010000245.1:0-10606 GCA_039029035.1 Acidobacteriota bacterium
AGGCCGAGCCCGAGGGCGGCGGCCTACCGTAGTAGCTACCGACGTTCGTACACTGCGACCAACTCTTCGATCGCCCGTTCGGCTTCGCCGCGTAGCCGGCGCAGCTCGGCAATGAAGGGCTTGCGGCTTCGCATCAAGAAGAAGCCGCGGGCTCGATTCCAAAACAAGCGGCCGCGCAGGTAGAGGCGCAGCGCTACACCGCCGCTCGCAGGAGCCAGGACCAGCGCCAGCAGAGCGGCAGGCCAACCCCAGAGCCATCCCGCCGCCATTGCGGTGGCTACCCAGGTCACCAGATAAAAGACCATCGACCCGAGGATCTTGTAGGTCGCGAGGCGGTCGGGCGTCCCCGAGAGCTTCTTGGCGGCAAGGGAGGCGGCCTGAAACGGCAACCAATGGAGAACCATACCCGCCAACCCCAGAGGCAGACGGACGAGCAACAACCAGAGGCTGCGCAGGGTAAACCGCAGCACTTCGTCGGGCGGATAGGTGGCAGCGATCTGGGCATCCGTCAGGCGATGTTCGCGTAGCAGTGCGTCGTAGCGTCGAACCGCCTTCGCCACGGGCTCGACTTCGGCCGGTCGTTCCGCCTGCAGGGCGGCGTAACCGGTGATGAAAGCACGCCGCATTTCGACCCGCCCGCTGAGCGGCGGCGAGCCTGAAGAGGGGCGCTGGTAGATCTCGGCCGCGCGTTCGATCAGATCCACGTCTTCCCAAGACCGGAAGTTGAGCGTTAAGGACTCCAGGGCCTGACGCACGCGCTCGGTCAGCGCCTTGACCGCCTCCCTGGGCTGCTCACGGTAGTCGGCCATCTCGACCACCGGGTCGATCGGCTCACCGATCTGGACGAGGGCGGCGGAGCGAAACTCGGTGCGATCCTCGAAGGTGAATCCTACTGGAACGATGCGGGTGCCGAGGGGGCCGAACTTGGCCTCCGCCTCGAGCACGATGCGGCTGACGCCGGTACGGATCCGCACCAACGCCGGCTCGTTGTGGCTCGTGCCTTCGGGCAGGATGCCGATGTGGCCGCCGGCCGCTAGCACCTCGTGACACCGCGCGAAGGTGTCCTGATTCTTGCTCGGATCGAAACCCTTGACATTTCGCCGGTAGACCGGGATCGCCGCCGCCCAGGCGAGGAAGGGCTTGAGGATCGGCATGTTCCACAGCTCACTGGTCCCGAGAAGACGCGGTGGTGACGGCATACACGCCAGGAGCAAGGCGCCATCGACCAGGGAGTTGACGTGGTTGGCGGCCAAGACCAACGGCCGACCGGTGGGGACCTGATCCAGGCCTCGAACTTCCAAGCTGCCATAAAAGAGCTTCAACATCCAGCGGGCGAGGATGGCGATCGTCGGGTGCGGGCTGGTCGCTTCGCTGCCGGGTGGTTGCCCTCTCTCAAGGGGCGGCTCGAGGGTTTGCGGCTCGGAGCTCAAGAGAGTCTTTCGCTCGATCGAGGCTCAGACGACGAGCCGGGCAGCCAGGAACTCACCGCAATGGCGCCAGAAGTCGGGCGTCCAGTCGTGCCCACCCTTGAAGACACAGGTCTCTGGCTCGACGCCGAGCCGAGCCAGCGTCGCCAGGTCAGACTCCATCTTGCCTTCGCTGTACCACTGATCTTTGGTGCCGCGCCCGAGGAGGATGGGCGGCAGATCAGGCTCGCGCTGGGCCACATCCGGCGGCACGTCCCCGGCCAGGGCGATCAGGCCGTGACAGGCCGATCCAGCCTGCGCTGCGGCCCGGTAGGCCATCGCTACACCCTGCGAGAATCCGGCAAAGACGAGCCGGCGCGACGTGTCGTACTGCCGCTGAACGCGCGCAACGACCCGCGCGACGTAGGCCAAGTTGTCTTCGATCGCTTGCTCGCGGCCACGGCTCGTCATCCAGCTGTCGATCACCTCGCCGGTCTTGGTGTTGTAGAAGGGGTGCAACGCACCCACTGCGCAAACCAGCCAATCGTCGACGCCGGGAATCTGCTGCAGCTTCTCGAGGTGCCGTTCGGCGTTCTCACCGTAGCCGTGGAAACCGACCAGGAGCGGTGCATCCTTCGGCGTCTTGCCCGGATCCACCAGGTAGCGCCCGTGAGTTATCGTGCCGATCCAGTTCACTTCGTGGTCTTGACTCATCGATCCCTCGCGACCCAGTCCGGGTAAAGCTCCGGCCGGCGATCTCGTAGAAACAGTCGACGGCCCGCTGACGCGTCACACTTGGCGAAATCGAGATCAGCGACCACCAGATCCTCCTCCAGTCGCTTGCCACGGACGAGGACTCGGCCATCCGGATCGCTGATGAACGACTCACCAGCGAAAGTCAGCTTGTCCTCGACACCGACCCGGTTGCACAAGGCGACGAAGTAGCCGTTCTGAAAAGCCGCGGTCCGGACCTCCGCTTCGAACAGACCCTCTGGCCACTCACCGAGTGCCCCGGCCTGGGGGATGACGACAAGATCAGCACCGCCCAGGGCCAAGGCGCGCATGTACTCGGGATAGTGTCGGTCGTAGCAGATGGCGACGCCAATCTTGCCGGCCCGGGTGGCAAAAACCGGCGCACCCTTGTCACCAGGATGGTAGTAGTCCTGTTCGTGAAAGGCCTCGTAGTCGGTGATGTGGATCATCCGACAGACGCCCAAGAGAGTGCCGTCGGCGTCGATCACCGGCGAGCTGTCAAACGTGCGCCCTTCGTCGTCGATCTCGTAGAGATTGAAGACCACCACCAGCTCGAGGTCTCGCGCCTTGGCCATCAGGCGCTCGGTCGTGGGCCCGGGAATTGGCTCGGCCAAGGTCTTGGCGTCGATCGTTGCTTCGCTGCAGCGAAACTGGGGAAAGAAGCGATCGAGAACGACTTCCGCGAAGGCAACGACCTCAGCGCCTTGCGCCTTGGCCTTGTCCATCGCGCCGAGCACGCGCTCAAGATTGCGCGACCGATCTTCGGTAGAAACGATCTGTGCAAGGGCAATTCGCATGATCTACCTCCGTGAAGCCTCGGCCAGAGCACGGACTCGAGCCTCGACAACTGCCAGGAGATCGCCGTTGCCGGTGTACTCTTCGATCAGCTGCACCAGAGCGCTCCCTACCACGACGCCATCGGCGACTTTGGCCACCTGGGCCGCCTGGGCCGCGGTGTTGATACCAAAACCCACCGCCAGCGGCTGGCTGAGCTTGCGACGCAGCCGGCGCGCCTCTTTGATGAGCTCTTTGGGCAAGGCACCTTGGTTGCCGGTGATGCCGGTCCGCGACACGTAGTAGACGAAGCCGGTGGAGTGCTGGGCGACGGTACGGATCCGCTGCCGAGTGCTGGTTGGAGCGAGCAGAAACACCGTATCGAGCCCGTGGCGCCGCATCGCCGGGATGAAATCCTGATGCGCTCCTTCGTCCGGTGGCAAGTCGACGCAGAGCACGCCGTCGACGCCCGAAGCCGCGGCCTGCTCGGCGAAGCTCTCCGAGCCCCTGGCATGGATCGGGTTGTAGTAAGAGAACAGCAAAATGGGCACTGCCAGGCGATCCCGATGCCGGGCGACCAAACGCAAGATGCCGGAGAGGGTCGTGCCGGACTCCAGGGCTCGGGTCGAAGCGCGCTGGATCACCGGCCCATCGGCAATCGGATCGGAGAACGGTACACCGAGCTCGATCAGATCGGCGCCGCCATCGACCATCGCCTGCATCAGTGCGGCGGTGGTCTCGAGGTCGGGATCGCCGGCGGTCAGAAAGGGGATGAATGCCGAGCGCTTCTCCGCCCGGCAACGCTCGAAGACTTCCGAGATAGCGCTCAACTCGCTGCCTCCTCGGACTTCGCGGGGCTCGTGGCCCACTTACGCGCCGCCGGGTGCAGGGTCACCTCGGTCGGCGGATCGGAACCTACCGCCGCGGCCCCGAGGCGATGCTGTTCTTTCCACTTCTGCACCGACTCGACATCCTTGTCACCACGGCCGCTCAGATTGACCAACAAGATGCGGCGAGACGAAAGATTGGGCGCGATCTTGGCCACATGGGCCAAGGCGTGAGCGCTTTCCAGCGCCGGCAGGATACCTTCCGTTCGCGCCAGCAGATCGAAAGCGGCGATCGCTTCGGCATCGTCGGCGCGGGTGTACTCGATCCGCCCCTGATCGGCGAGCAAGGCATGCTCGGGACCGATCGCCGGATAATCGAGCCCGGCGGAGACGGAATGGGTCCCTGCAACCTGCCCTTCTTCGTCTTGCAGCACCAGGGTCCGGGTGCCGTGCAGCACGCCCAGGCTACCGCCATGGCCGAACCGCGCCGCGTGCTCACCCAGGGCAGGTCCTTTGCCTCCCGCCTCGACGCCGATCAGCTTCACCTTGCGATCGTCGATGAAGGCACTGAACAGGCCGATCGCATTCGATCCACCACCGATGCAGGCGATGGCGGCGTCGGGGGACACAGTCCCGGCCTGCTTCTTGAGCTGGCGCCGCGCTTCCTCGCCGATCACCCGATGGAAATCGCGTACCATGCGCGGATAGGGATCCGGCCCGAGCACCGAGCCGAGGATGTAGTGGGTGTCGCGGACATGGGTCACCCAATCGCGCAAGGCTTCGTTGATCGCGTCTTTGAGCGTTCGGCTGCCGGAGTCGACCGGCTCGACCTTGGCGCCAAGCAGCTCCATTCGATCGACATTGAGCCGTTGGCGCACCGTGTCTTCGACGCCCATGTAGACCACACACTCGAGGCCGAGGAGCGCCGCCGCCGTGGCACTGGCGACACCGTGCTGGCCGGCGCCGGTCTCGGCGATCACTCGCTCCTTGCCCATCGTCTTGGCAAGCAATGCCTGACCGATGGCATTGTTGAGCTTGTGGGCGCCGGTGTGGAGCAGATCTTCACGCTTGAGATAAATCTGCGCACCACCGAAGTGCTCGCTCAACCCCCTGGCATGGTAAAGCGCTGTCGGTCGGCCGGCATAGTGGGTCAGCAGCTCGTAGAGTTGGCGCTTGAAGACGCGCTTACGACTGTAGCGGTCGTAGGCCTTGGCCAGCTCGTCGAGCGGTGCCATCAACGTCTCGGGGACGTAGCGGCCGCCGTAAGGCCCGAAGTAGCCCTTGGCGTCAGGCCGCAGTTGAGGTTTCGCCATGTTGTATCTCCTCGAAGAGCCGCCGTAGCAGCTCGGGATCTTTCTTGCCTGGCTCGGCTTCGACACCGGAGCACAGATCGATACCGTAGGGACGGGCGGCACGGATCGCTCGAGCCACGTTGCTCGGGCCGAGCCCACCGGCGATGAAGGTTCGGCGAGCCGGGCCGGTCAGATCGGGTAGGGTTTCGAAGCGCCAGGATTCACCGGTGCCGCCGTAGAGCTGTGGATGGCGCGAATCGATCAGCATGCCCCAAACTCCCTCGAAACCCGCCAGGCTTTCTGCGTCGACGCGTGAGCGCACCCGAAAAGCCTTGATCGCACGGTCAGCGAAGGGCCGGATCTGCTCCGGCGACTCGTCACCGTGGAACTGCAAGAGGTCGAGGCCAACTTCAGCCACCAAACGCTCGACCTCGTTCGCTGATGGATTGACGAAGACGCCGACTCGCCGAGCGCGCCCACGGACGGCCGCTGCGATCTCGGCCGCAGGCTCTGCCTCGACGTAGCGCGGACTCGGTGGATAGAAATTGAGACCGATGAGATCGGCACCGAGATCGACCGCCAAAATCGCCTCTTCCGGCGACGTCACGCCGCAAATCTTCACCTTCGGCCGACTCGCCACAGTCTGACTCGTCTTGGTCTGACTCGCCATACTCCGTTCAGCCTCTCAGCTCTTGTAGCTTGGCTGCCGGATCGCCCGCCGTCAGCAGCGATTCGCCGATCAGGTAGGCGTCGAACCCGGCTTGGCGCAGCTTGGCGACGTCACTGGCTGCGTGGATTCCGCTCTCAGAGACCTTGAAGGCCCCTTCCGGCAGCTTGGGCAAGAGATCGATCGAGGTCCCGAGGTCGGTCTCGAAAATCCGTAGATCGCGATTGTTGACCCCGACCAGCTCCCAGCTGTCGTCCCCCAACTTGGCGACGTCCGCGGCATCGTGGGTTTCGATCAACGGCACCATGCCGCAGCTCCGCGCCAGGCGGGCGAGCTCCCGGAGCTCCGGCGGCCGATAGAGAGCCGCAATGAGCAAGACGGCACTGGCGCCGGCCTTGCGCGCCCACTGCAGCTGCAGCGGATCGACAACGAAATCCTTGGCGATGGCGGGCAACCCAGAGGCCTCGCTGCAAGCCGCCAGCATCTCGTAGCTGCCATGGAAGAAATCGGGCTCGACGACGACCGAAAGGGCGGCAGCGCCGCTTTCGGCGTAGACCATCGCTTGGCGCAGAGGATCGACACGATCGTGCAAAGAGCCCAGGCTCGGCGAGCCCATCTTGACCTCCGCAATGACCGCGCGCCCGCGTTGCTCGGCTAGGGCTGCCAGGAATCGGTTGCTCTCAGGGGTCTGGAAGACGGGATTGCGCGGCGGCTCGGTATAGGTCTGCTCGGCACGCGCCTCCATCAGCCGCTCCTGGCGCCGGTCGACGATCCGGGCGAGGATGTCGGCGATGTCGTCCGCAGGGATCACGATCCCTGTCCCTCCCGTGTCGCACCCTGCCCTGTCAGGTCCCGTAACGCCTCGAGCTTGGCCGCGGCAGCACCTGATGCGAGGACCTCCCGGGCGCGCGCGAAACCGTCCTCGAGATCGGCCGCGAGGCCCGACACACGGATCGCGGCGGCAGCATTGAGCGCCGTCACGTCGGCGAGGGGGCCCTCTTCCCCATCTAAGAGTCGTCGCATGAGCTCGGCATTGTCTTGCGGCGAGCCACCCAGCAGATCGTCCCCGCTGGCCCGACGCACACCCAGGTCCCGTGGATCCAGATCGTAGATCTCGATCGCCCCATCGACGACCTCGGCCACCAGGGTCGCGCCGGTGGTGGTGATCTCGTCCAGACCGTCGGAACCATGGACCACCATCGCGTGGTCGCAGCCCAGCTCCCGCAGGACCTCGGCGATGACCGGCACCAGTGGCTCGGCATAGACGCCGATCACTTGTCGGCGCGCGCCGGCCGGGTTGGTCAGCGGGCCGAGGACATTGAACAGGGTCCTGACTCCGAGCTCACGTCGAACCGGCATGACCTCCTTCATCGCCGGATGGAGTTTCGGCGCGAAAAGAAAGGCGATACCGATCGACTCGAGGATACGACCAGCGTCTTCAGGCGTCCCCTCGATACCCACCCCCAGGGCGGTCAGTACGTCGGCCGAGCCCGAGCGGCTCGACACCGAGCGATTGCCGTGCTTGGCGATCGGCACGCCGGCGGCCGCCGCGACCAGGGCGGCAGCGGTGGAGATGTTGAAAGTGCCCTTGCCGTCACCCCCGGTACCGCAGGTGTCGACGACCTTGTCGACCTGGTGCGGGATGGCGATCACCCGACGGCGCATGGCGGCGGCGGCACCGGCGATCTCGGCTGGCGCTTCGCCCTTCATCGCCAGAGCGACCAGCATCGCCGCCTTCATCGCTTCGGAGAGCACGCCGTCCATCAACGCCCCGAAGAGCTCTTCGGTTTCGGCCCGGCTTAAGTCCTCGCGCGCCAGCCAGCGGCGCAGGGCTTCGTGTGCGGCACTCATCGGGCTGCTCTCTGGCGGCCTTCGCCTTCTGAGGCAGAGGGCGAGCCTGTCGGTGCTTGCATCGCCGCTTCGAGCACTCCGGCGGCCGCCAGCTGCGGAACCGTCTCCGACGGAGTGAGTCCACAGATACGGAGAAAATTCCGCAGCAGGATCGGCCCAGCAGGGGTCAGGACCGATTCCGGGTGGAACTGGACTCCCCAATGCGGCAGCTCTCGGTGGCGCAGAGCCATCAGGGTCCCGTCATCGCTCCAGGCGATGGCTTCGAGACTATCCGGCACCGTGTCTTCGGCCACCGACAGACTATGGTAGCGGGTGGCTTGGAAAGGGTTCGGCAAGCCTTCGAAGAGGTCATCACCAATGTAGCGTACCTGGGAGGTCTTGCCATGCATCAAGCGCGGTGCCCTATCGACCACCGCACCACACGTGGCACCGAGGCATTGGTGACCGAGGCAGACGCCGAGCACCGGGATCAACGGCCGACTCTCCAGCAGTGGAACGCAGACGCCGGCGCTCTCCGGCCGGCCTGGTCCCGGCGATAGGACGATACCGGCCGGCTGCCGGGCCAGAAGAGTCGGGACATCCTCAGCGTCGTTGCGCACTACCTCCACCTCGGCACCCGACTCGAGCAGCAGCTGTACCAGGTTGTAGGTGAAGGAATCGTAGTTGTCGATCAACAGAATCACAGATCGGCCTCCAGATGTTTGGCGAGGTCGACAGCAGCCATTAGTCCTGCTGCCTTGTTCTCGGTTTCGCGCTCCTCGGCTCGCGGGTCCGAATCGGCGACGATACCCGCCCCGGCAGTGACCGAAGTCTCACCGCCGCGGACGACCAGTGTCCGAATGGTAATGCAGGTATCGATATCTCCTGAAAAAGAGAAGTAGCCGATCGCTCCACCGTAGGGCCCACGGGCCTCGGGCTCGAGCTCGTCGATGATCTCCATGGCGCGAATTTTCGGCGCGCCCGACAGGGTCCCGGCCGGGAAACATGCCAGGAGGGCGTCGAGCCCATCGTACCGGGGATCGAGATCCGCTTCGACATTGGAAACCAGATGCATGACATGACTATAGCGCTCGACCTCCATGAAGCTCGCCACCCGGACCGTGCCCGGAGCGCCGACTCGGCCCAGATCATTGCGGCCGAGATCGACTAACATCACGTGCTCGGCGCGCTCCTTCGGATCAGCGATCAGATCCTCGGCCAGCCGCTGGTCACCTTCCGCGTCGACGCCGCGAGGTCGGGTGCCAGCGATCGGCCGCGTCGTAATCTTGAGGCCGGCTTTTCGTACCAACATCTCGGGCGAGGTGCTGACCAGCGTCGCGTCAGGCAAGTCGAGCAGCACCATGTAGGGGCTCGGGTTGATCATGCGCAGGGCACGGTAGAGAGCCAGCGGCCCGGGTGACTCGGGAACCGTCCAGCGCCGGGCCAGCACCACCTGGAAGATGTCGCCGGCAGCGATGTACTCCTTCGCACGACTGACCGCGGTGCGAAAGCTCTCGCCGCCGAGGCTCGCCCGATCGGAGTCGGTCCAATGCTGCGACCGCTCACTACGTCCCTCGTCGGCGGCCGGCATGGCGACGGCGCGAGTACCGCCATCGGCGGTGAGCAAACGCGACAGCTCGTCCAGCGCCTTCTCGGCGGCCGCCATATCGCGCTCGCCCTCGATCTCGTTGGCGATCGCCAGAACCCTTTGGCGCGCGTGATCGAAGACCACCAGGGTATCGAATCGGCCGACCACGGCGATCGGCAGGTCGAACGCGTCCGGTGGTCGCGACGGCAGGTGCTCGACCAGGCGCACCATGTCGTAACCGAAGAAGCCGACATAGCCGCCGGTCAGGGGAATCGGCCCACGCTCGCTCTCGATCGAGCCAAAAACTTGCCGCAGGGCTGCCAGGGGCTCACCCGGCAGTGCCTCGCGGCGCCCGTGGCGCTCCACCTCCAAGCGGTCTTCGTACAGCCGATAGAGCTCGCTTGGCTTGGCACCAAGAAAACTGAACCGCGAGACCTGCTCGCCGCCGGTGACACTCTCGAGCAAGAAACGAACCGGTGAAAGCTTCTCGAGCCGTCGATAGACCGCCAGAGGCGTCAGGCTATCTGCCAGAAACTCGCGGACATGGACGACCGCTCGCCGTTTCACTCCGCACCCCCTCTCCGACCATGGTGCCGTTGCTGAAGCTCAGCCGCCAACTGCTGTGGGTCGACACCGGCTGCTTGCAGCAGCACCAGGAGATGATAGAGCAGGTCGCTGCCTTCCTCCACCAACGCCTGGTGCGCGCCGGGCTCGGCGCTCAGGGCGGCGATCACCGTCTCGACGGCCTCCTCGCCCACCTTCTGCGCCACCCGAGGCAAACCAGCCGCCAGAAGCCGCGAGGTGTAGCTCGAGTCGGGGTCAACGCTGCGACGCTGCTCCAAAACCTGCCACAGCCAACCGAGCTCGAGTCGCGCCGGATTGGGCTCGAAACAGCTCCGAGTGCCAAGGTGACAGGCCGGCCCGGCCGGCCGCACGCGATAGAGCAAAGCGTCGCGATCACAGTCGGTAAGCACCTCGACCACCTGCAGGGTGTTACCCGAAGTCGCCCCCTTCCGCCACAGCTCCTGGCGCGAGCGGCTCCAGAAATGAGCCTGGCCGGTGGCCAGAGTCTTCTCCACGGCCTCACGGTTGGCGTAGGCCAGCATCAGCACCGCGCTGCTCGCTTCGTCCTGGACGATCGCCGGCATCAGGCCACGGTCGTCGTAAATCAGACTCTCCGGGTCCTTCACCTCGAAGCTCATGGGTTGTCTTCCTTCGTTCCTGCATCGGATCCCAACGCCACGGTGCCCGAGGCTTCCCGTATGGGGAAGCCTTGCGACTCGAGGTATTGCTTGATGTCGCCCACGGTGTAAGTTCCTTCATGAAAGATCGAGGCGGCCAGAACCGCCGCGGCGCCGGTCCGCAGAGCCGCCGCCAGATGCTCGGGTTTGCCGGCACCGCCCGAGGCGATCACCGGCACGCTGACCCGGCGGCAAACCTCTTCGAGCAGCGGCAGATCGTAACCGTCC
>JBCCGX010000246.1:0-10581 GCA_039029035.1 Acidobacteriota bacterium
TGGTTAGGGTCAATTCTGAGGTTGTATGGGGTATCTTCGCCGATGGTTTCGAATCCGGCGACCTGTCGCGCTGGTCCCCGTAGCCGATGGAACTACACCCCGACATCCGCGCCGAGCTGCGCCGCGTCGCCGATGGCGCCGAACCGTCGAGCACGCCTGCCGGCGACGCCTGCCGGTTGATTGCCGCTATCAAGGCCCGCGTCACCCTGTCGCCGGCCGACCTGGCCGACGAGCTGCGCCAGCTGGCCGACGAAGACGAGTAGGCGCCGATCCTCGGCCGGTGGGTAGCTCGCCGGTCGAGAATTTGCCAGAACGGGCATTACGGCTGCTCTGAGGCTCTGACGCCCCGTCTACGGCCGTCGAGCCTTGCTGCCGGTCATCCCGGCTCCACCTGGTCGACCAGGCGTCAGGGCACCGGCCAGGCCCGCCATTTTGAGCGTCATATGACCTGGGTATAACTCCATCACCATACTTTCGAATCAGGGGGATCAATGAAGACGACTACGAGTTTACGGGCTGGCGAGTCGAGCCTCGCGATTCTTGGCTGAGTCGCCTGGGGGCGCCCTGGTCGACCCGTCGAGTGCACGATCGCCGTTGAGCTCACATATTCGATTTCATGCATGGCCAGCTGGTGCCAGCCGAAGCGGAAGCCGGTCGCGCTCGAGGTTGGCGCTACCGGAGCGCTTTAGCGCTCCTCCCCGCGGCGCGCGGCGACCACTGACCCTCGGTCGCTACGCCCCCTTCCCCCGCCCTAACCCCGTGGTCGCCCCGCGCCCAGAAAGAAGCCCGAGGCTATTGGCTGTCGGCTGGGGCTGCCCGGACTCTCTTGGAATCGTTGCAGGAGGAGCAAGCGGTGCCCATGTAAAACAAAGCTAAACGCAGCGTTTAGCTTTGC
This sequence comes from Acidobacteriota bacterium, assembly GCA_039029035.1. Lineage (GTDB taxonomy): Bacteria > Acidobacteriota > Thermoanaerobaculia > Multivoradales > J023 > JAAELT01. Next base: position 896 of record JBCCGX010000246.1, read on the forward strand.
TAACATGGGCGCTTGCCATTTTCCGCGCTTCGCGCTCCAAATGGTCCAGAAAACAGAGGGCTCTATGACCGACTCCAAACGCACCCACCAGATCGGCGTCCGCGTCACCTCAGATGAACTCCGCCGCATCCAGCTGCGCGCCAAGCTCCACACCTACCCCATGCGCCCGGCCTCTTACCTCAGATACCGCGCCCTCCACGACCGGCCCGATCCCACCCCAGAGATCCTCGAGCTACTGCACAAGATCGTCGACCTCCTCGAAGCCTGCCGGTATACCGACCTCTACACCACCAGCACTGTGAGTGCTTTCAACCGAGCCAACAAGCTCCTGCGCCAGATCGTCCAACGAATCGGCTACTAGCAGAAGCCCTGCCGGCGGCACGGAGAGCAATCCCTCCTCTCATCCCCCCAACCAGAAACCGGAAAATAGCTCAATCGCCGCATGGCTCTCAGAGCGGAAGAGGTTGTCTTGTTACGTCCGATAATGTAGGTTAACGGACATAACGAACGTCACCGGCCCGAGAGGACACCGAGAACCATGACAACCGAGATCGCCACCACCGACACCGCCGAGCTGGCCCGCCAAGCCGAGACCGTAGAGCGGGCTCGCCAGCTGATCGAGGACGCGACGCCCGAGAACACTCTGAGGGCACGCTCGGGAGCGCTGCGGTATTTTTGGAGCTGGGCCGATGTCGCCCTCGACCTGGCCGAGTCCTATCCGGTGGCGCCGGGCGTGCTGCTGCAATTCGTCACCGATCACCTGACCGGGCTCGACGAAGAGACCGACCGCCGCTTGCATGAGATGACTTGGGAGGATGATCTCGGCCGAGTCCAGCGGATCAAGGCGCGGCTTGGCGTCCATTCGATCGCCACCGTCTCCGCTCGCGTCAGCCACATTGCCGCCGCTCATGCTGCGCAAGGGCTCGACTCGCCGTCATCGGATCCGGTTGTTGTCGAGGCGCTGAAGGCTGGCCGGAAACTTCGGGCGCGGAACGGTGGGCAGAAGGCCAAGCAAGCCGCCACGCTGGACACGCTCGACGCCATGCTACGGACGTGCGACGACTCACCGGCAGGGCTGAGGGACGCGGCATTGCTGCTGACCGCTTTCGCCTCCGGTGGTCGCCGCCGCTCTGAAGTCGCCGCCATCCAGGCCGAAGACCTGGAGACGGTACAACGGCAGATCCACGGGCACCCATCGAGCCATGCCGTCGACTACGTGTTGACCCTACGGCACTCGAAAGCGGATCAAGAGGGCGAAGGGCTATCCCTGCCGATCGCCGGGCGAGCGGCTGACGTGCTGCGGCGGTGGATCGACTTTGCGGAGATCTCGGAAGGCCCGATCTTTCGAGGCATCAGCAAGGGCGGCAAGATCAACGGCAAGGCGATCACCGGCCGCACGGTGGCGCGAATCGTCAAGGCTCGCGCCGAGCTGGCCGGGCTCGACCCGCGAGCGTTCGCCGGTCACAGCTTGCGGTCTGGATTCGTCTCCGAATGCGGTAGGCGCGGGATCTCGCTACAGGAGACGATGAGCCTGACCGGTCACAAGACACCGAGCGTGGCTGCGCGCTATCACCGGCCGGGCGCCGTCTTGCACTCAGCCGCCGCCCGTATCGCTGGCTGAGGGAGGATCCAGAAATGCACAACGACGACAACGACGACAGCCGCAGTCAAGCCGTCCGCCACCTGGTGGATACTCTCAAGCGTCCCTTACCGGACCGCGAGCGGATCTCTACTCTGGTCGAGCCGTACACCTTGGCCGCACTGTCCCATGAGGCAGACCGCCGCAACGAGCGCACCACATCGAAGCTCGTCCGCTCGACCGCCGCGAGCGTGGCTGCGGATCTCCTCGACCGCTGGGCAGATCGCCAACGGCGCCGAGCGCAAGCGGACGCCATGACCGGACCGCAGCCGATTGTCGAGGGCTGACCGGATCCCGCCTCGACCGGTCTCGAACGTATGCGGGCGCAGCATTGCGCCTTCGCTACGCATTCACATTTAGCTATTTCCGCGTATCTCGGGCCAAGTCTAGGCGCCTAAAGGGCTTGCACTCGGCCGCGGCTTCGGAGGCCTTCGCGGAGCTCGCGCCGGCGAAGCCTGCTGCAGCAGCTCGTCCGGACGCCCGAATCCCATGGGGTTGGCCCATGGATTCGCCGCCGACGTCGAGCGCCAGGACGAAGCGATCGGCGAGCGGTGACACGTCCCTAGGGGAGGGGGGTACCCCCGGAGTAGGGGGCGCCGATTCTCGGCGCCGACCACCGTTTCCCGCGCGCAACGATTTTTCAGGCGTTCGGAGGCTCCAAGTCGATTGGCTCCAAATCTGGCCACTCTCTATCGATTGGCTCCGGGTCGTCAAAGCACGCTCGGCACCTGTCCTCGCCCGGTTCGAGCGGGCCGTGGTCCGGGCATTTCCTGCTTTCAAGCTCGCGGTCCATGCGGACACTATGCCGAAATCGGCCAGCTGTGTCTATCCGTGACGGCCGTGAAATCCTTGCTAGGCGCCACGGCTTTCCAGGCCAACCACTACATCTAGGGGGTCCAATGCCGACCTCGAGCCCGACTCACCGCAATATGTTGTGGTGCGTCATCCAGCCAGCGCCAAAACCTCTCCACATCGGCCAGGCTCAGCTGGACGGGGCGACGGTCGGCGAGGATCGCTGCGGTCTGCTCGGCGCGGGTGTCGTCTTCGCTCATGCCCGATCAGACACCGGCCGACTGGAAAGATAGACGACGATCGACGACGGAGACCGTCTCGCGTACGCGCGTATATGTTGGGGTTGCCGTTGTTTGCGGCCGCAACGGGTTGGGTGTAGGATCCCTCGCTAATGTTCTACACTGGACATCGAAAACGGCCCATAAATGCAGAAGGCCGACCCGCGAGGGTCGGCCTGAAATCTTCACCGCCGGGCTTGGCGACGGCCGGAGGCGATGTTACCAGCATCTCCTCCCGCTGGGCAACCTTACCGAAATCCGCCTCGCGTACGCAAGGGTACGCGCGAGAATCACTCATCCATCAGCGTCTAGCTCGATCCGGTCTGGTCCGGTTTGGTGGGCTGCGCAAGGGTGGCTGCGTCAAGCGGTATCAAGGTTGTAGCTGTCGTCTCTCGGCCAAGGAGACGACATGCGAGACGCACCCTCCCCCGACCTGCAAACGCTCATCCTTGCTGATCTAGAGAAGCGAAAGAAGCGACCGGTCGGCGGTCCCAACCGGGGGATCCGCTGCCCCGCATGCGACGACAAAAGCGGGTCCGCATCTTTCCACGTTGAGAAGTGGGCTTGGAACTGCAAAGAATGCGGAGCCAGAGGCGGATACCTCGAATATTGCCGCCACGCCGAGATTTCCATCCCGTCGAGGGGTAACGGATCCAACGGCTCGACCTACGCACCGCCACCTGACGACGGACCGCCCGACGACGGGGCACCGCCGCCTGAGTACGTAGGACCGCCGACCGCTGAAGCTTCGCCGCAGACGGGCGGCAAGCCTAAGCCGCCTCGACTTTACAAGGGGCTGAAGGGAAAGAAAGAAGTCGCCCGCTACCAGTACCAACCACCCGACGGGCCGACGCGGTTCAAGATCAGGTTCGAGCCGGGCGACAACGGCAAGAGCAAGACCTTCCGATGGCTGATCCAGAGCGACACGGACGGCAAGCTCTACTGGCCGTCCTACGAGATCCCCGGCAATCCGAATTGCCTCTACGACGAGAGCCAGGGGTTAGACGGCGCCCTCCATGAGGGTCTAGAGATCCACCTTACCGAGGGCGAGAAGGGTGCTCAGGCGTTGCTAGCGCTCGGCCTGGCCGCTACCTGTGCGCCTGAAACGGGCTGGACTGCGGAACTATCCGCGCAGCTTGAGCAAGCGGATGTCGTGGTCCATCCCGACAGCGACAGCTCTGGCCGCGAGCAAGCCGAGAGGGCCACCGCCGAGCTGGCCAAAGTGGCCGCACGGGTTCGAGTGGCCGATCCGGTGGAGCTGGCGAAGTCGAGCGGAATCGAGCTGCAACAGAAAGGCGCCGTCGACGATTGGGCCGACCGTCGCCAAGCGGACGGGGCGACCGGCGAGGAGATCGCCGCCGAGCTGCAAGCGTTCGTCGACGGCCTGGCCGAGTGGACCGACGCGGAACCCGACGCGGAACCCGACGCGCCGGTCGACTGGAACTCTATCGATCCGATCCCCGAGCCGGAATTCCAGCTGATCGAGATTGAGCCGCGAGAAGCTGTTCTGGAGCTGACACCCACGTCAGCTCTCAAGGCTGGGGATTTGGTTGCGATCGTCGCTCAACGCGGATCAGGCAAAACACAGATAGCGCAAGCGCTCGCCGTTGGGTTGGGCAGTGGTCAGCCGTTCTTTGGGTATCAGGTTCCGAGGCCCGTAACGGTTCTAAGGGTTGATGGCGAAATGCTGTCCGATGAGATCATCGAGCGGCAATTGATTTACCGCCCGCAAGTCGACGCCAACCGGCTCGACTCCCATCTACTGTCGAAAAGACACATCCAGGCGACGCAGAAAGTCACCCTCCCGCCGCTCGACGAGAAAGAGGGGCAAGAACTCGTTTGGGCCAAGGTGGAGAAGATCGGGGCGAAGGTTCTGATTCTGGACAACGTTGGCAGCCTTACCGGCATCGATGAGAACGATCAAACGAGCTGGCATAGCTTCGTCGAGTGGCTTGGATGGGTGAGGGCGCAGGGTGTGACGGTCTTCGTCATCCATCAGCTAGGCAAGTCGCCCGATCGAGGCTCACGAGGGCACTCGAAGTTCGAGGACGCGCCAAGCGCCGTTGCCCAGCTGACTGCCCCTAAAGGCCATGTCTCTAGCGAGGGTTGCCGATTCGTCCTCACCTGGACGAAGGCGAGAAACATGCACGGGGTTTCGCCGATCGAATGCACACTTGGCCCGACCCCGGACGGGCGGCAAGGCTCTAACGGCAAGCCGTTAGTGGATTGGACCGTTCGACCGGCGAAACTCTCGGGCGAGGACCTGACGAATCAGATTGTGGCCGCCCACCGCAACGACCCCAGGGCAACGCTACGAGACCTTGCCGACCGGCTGAAGGTCTCGCATTCAACCATTTCCCGAAACCTCGATAAGGCTCGGGAAATGGGTCTTATCGACTAAGCGTTGCCTGGGGCTTTGTTCCTGTTCCCCTCTTATATAGGAGGGGAACAAGGAACACGCTTAGCCCTTGGGGAACAAGAACAGGAACACAGCGGAACAAGACCGGCCGCAGAGACCAGAAAATCAAGCTTCACTTGGTCCGCGCTGAGGAACAAGATGGAACAAACTTTGTTCCGCTCCCCCTTCGAAAATCGAGCATAGAGGAACAGCTATAAGACGGTAGTGAACCGGTATAATGGTTCTGTCTGAATCGACAAAATCGACGACATCGAGGAGCCAATCAGATGGCAAGCTTTCAGCCCGATCACAAGCCCTCAGACGGTGACGCGCTCATGCTGCGGCGGATGGCGATCTCGGCCGAGTTAGATCGGCTCGACGTTCCCGCGACCGCCAGGCCGAAGCTACAAGCGGTACTCAAACGCCGCTCGTTCCCGCTCGGTGACGAGATCAGTGACCGCCACGCCAAAGCGAAGCTCATCAACCAGGCGGCCGGCGAGCTGGCCGCGAAAGAGAAACTTGATCACGCCGAGTTTCGAGGGCTCCGGGAACTCCGGTTGCTGGGGTGTGCGTGAGCCTTGCAGACCTACAGCGACCAGCAGCACGGCGCCGGATGGGACCACAGATGGACGCCGCCGACACCTTGGCCGAGCTGCGCCTTGATGACCACGGACCAGACCGCCCGATATCTGCGCCTGTAGGGCGCTCGCTGTGCGCCTGTCAGGCGATCGACGGCCGCCCCTGGGGTAGGGCCGCACCAGGCGATCGACGCTTACAGGGCCTCTCAGAGGCTCGCACGCTGCCGTTGGCGGCGAAGGATAGGAGGGTCCGAAGATGACCACGACACAGACGCACTCGACAGCGTTCGAGGCCACGCAAGAGGAGCGGCTCAGTGTTGACCCGCTAGACGTTCTCGAGTCGCATGCAGGGACGGAGATGACGACAGCCGAAGCGGTGGAGCTCCACACCGACACCGAGCGCACTACGGGGGAGAAGGTCCCCGCCGCAGTCTCTCCCCCGTCTGCACCGATCGCGCGCACGAGACGACGGAGGCACAGCTACTCGCCGGCGATGGCCGATCAGATTTGCGCGCGCATGGTAGAGACCGACTCCGAAGGGTGGCCGCGAGGGTTCCGGCAGATCTGCGAAGACCCCGACATGCCGAGCCGATCGAGCATCATGACATGGCTACGGGAGCGCGAAGACTTCGCCAGCCAACACATCGAGGCCCGACGCCTGCAAGGCGTCCAGCTGTACGAAAAGCTCTTGTATCTGCTCTCGACCGTTGACGCTGAGAACTGGAAGCGGCGACGGATCCAGATCGACGGGATCTTTCGGGTCTGCGAGCGGCTGTTACCTGCCTTGCTGCGCAAGTCGACGGAGGTCGAGACGTTGGAGAAACGAGAGACCGTGATCCGCTTCGATGTCGTCAACCCAGACAAGCCACTGTCGATTCCCGGATCGGCCGACACGTTCGAGCTACCGGGGGCGCGGAGGTAGCTATGCCGTCGAAATTCAAACAGCTCAACTGGCACTTGCAGGGCGCGGGCCGGGCTCGCCGATGTCACCAGGACGAGCGTCAGATGGGTTTGCCGTTCACCGATCCGCCACCCGTGGCCTGCTCGCCCCGAGTAGGGAGCCTGAATCAGCCGGGCCAGATGAACCGGCCGCGCACTCTCGACCAGGCGGTAGCCACCCTCGACAGGCTTGTCGAGCGGTGGCGCCGACTGCGCGATACGGTCGACCAGGGCGACGCCCTAAGCATCAACTGAGCGGGCCGGGCGTCACTCTGCCGGCCGGTCGACGTCTGGCAGGGCGAGAGGGGAGCGCGACGCGAATCGATCACCACGGCAGGACGCGATGTCAAGCCGTTCGTCTGACCCGCTTTCGTAGCGTCGTAGCGTCGTAACGCTGTAGCGTTATAATGTGATTAACACATATCACCCCATATGAGCCAGATCGGGCCAATTCGGGAGGGCGCCATCCTCAGATATACCTCTGAGACGCCCTCACGCTCGATCTGACGGGCTTTAGGCTGCCGGGGGCTAGGGTACCCGTTTCGGTTTTATGGCGTTCTTTCATATTCCCGTAACGGTGTAACGCCGTGATGTCGTAGCGTTACGATGTTATGCTCACCGCATGAAGGTAATCGCACTCGTCAACATCAAAGGCGGAGTCGGTAAGACGACTCTCGCAGTCACTCTCGCGGGGGAGCTGTCGACGGCCGGGCGTACCGTCCAGCTGATCGACGCAGACCCGCAAGAGAGCGCCACGTCATGGGCCGCACAGCGCGAGTCAGGAGCGCTGCCGGTCCTCCCTCTCGAATCCCAAGAGCCGGCCGACCTGGCGAGCGCCATCCGGTCGAGTCGGGCCGAGCGTGTCATTGTCGATTGTCCTGGCCGGTTGGCGACGATCGCCGAAGCGGCCTTGCTGCTGGCGGATCTTGCGTTGGTACCGGTGAAGCCTTCGCCGGTCGATCTTTGGGAGGTTGACGCCGTGCTTGAGACGCTGGAGTTGATCAGAGCTGCGCGAGGCTCAGAGCTGCCAGCGGTGGCGCTCGTGCCGTCTCAGGGTGTGGTGGGTACCGTGCTCGCGCGAGACCTGCCCGAGGTACTGGCTGGCTATGGCGTGCCGGTCGCGCCTGCTGTCGCCGCTCGTATGCCGTTTGCTGAGGCTGCCGCCAGGGGCGAGACCATAGGGGAGTACGCTCCGGGGAGCAAGGCACACCAGGAGGCGCAAGCGCTCGCGCGGTTTGCCGAGGAGTTGACGGCATGAGTAAGGCTCGACTGCGGGATACGAGGCGGACGAAAAAACTAGACCGAATCGCGGAGATCGCCGCTAGCCTGGAGCCGCCGCAGTCTCCGCCGATCGAGGCGCCCCAAGAGACCGCCCCGCCACCTGGGCCAGGACCGCGAGGCGGCAAGACTACGACGACAGCGGGGGGATTGCTGCGCAAGACTTGCTACTTTGAGCCGACCACATGGGAGGCGATCGAGGCCCGCGCCAGAGCGGACAAGATCACTGCGGCCGAGGTTGTGCGCCGCGCCGTGGGCGCCTACCTGTAGCGTTGTAACGCTACTAGTCGAGGATCGCTTCCGGCTGGCCGAATCGCCGGACGAGTTCGGCTTCGGCTTGACTGCTGAGGGTCGGGATCTCGTCGGTCTCTCTGGTGATCCGCTCGAACTGGTCCTGACGCTCAATGGTAAGCGCTGCACTCGCGGTTTGCAGGCACAACAGCTGGCGGTGTTGTAGCCACAGCATCCGGCAGGCGGCGGGGTTTTTCCCAAGGTTGAGGAGCATCAGCAGCCTGTGGCACTCGTCCAGGGTGTCCAGCTGGCTAGCGAGTGCAGCGAGCATTTGCCTATGACTGCTCGACACCGGGCGGACTGTCGAGCAGAAGGCCCTGGCCCGGTCAGTCTGCTCGATGCTTGCTTTTAGGGTGAGTCTCTCCGTGCCGTCCGTCATTTGGCGGCCTCCATGATGCGCCGTAGCTGGTGCGTGGCGTCTTCGGTGACTGCGATAGAGGGGATATCGAGGCGCACCATGGCGCGCACGTCTGGGGGGGTCTGAGGCTCCACAGGGGCGAGGCTGAAGTGAGCCTCTATGTCTAGATGCTCGGCGAGTGGTTTCGGTACTGGCTGGTAGTTTGCAAAGTACGCCCGCCCGCCGCTCTCGTCGAGCTCGACATCGGCGACCAAGAATAAAGAGCGCTGCGTGAAGCGCAGGACCCGCCGCCGCTGTAGCTCGCCGCACTCGCAGTAATGCTCGCGTATCAGGCGATTCCGGCTGTAATGGGGGATCATGACTCCGCACCAGCCAGCGCCGCCGCCTGCTCCTCGATGGCGTCGCCGAGCGTGCGCAAGCCGCGTACCCGTAGCCGATGGTCGACGAGAGAATCGAAGAGTAACCACAGCCGCTCGATGTTGTCCTCGGTGTCGTCGATCCGCTCGTATTGCTGCTCGATCATCGTCACCACGCTTTGCAAGGTTTCCTTGAGTCCGGTTTCAAGCTCCGACCTGGGCTTGATCGCTCGGAGCGTGGCGCGAGCTTGAGCCAGCGCCGACGCGGTGGGCAGGTCTGCTGCTCGTTTCGCCCGCTGCTGGCTTGCTGCTGCTTCTGTCACTTGCTGTCCTCCCCGTTGGGGTGAAAAAGCCCGCCCGACCTTCGCCGGACGGGGGCGTCAAATGCCAGACCCGTGAGCGCCGCGCCTGCACCCATCAAACAGGCATCTGAGGGACCTAAAGACGGCACTCAGGGGTTGTTCCATGAAGACGGCGACTTGGCCCATGGCAAACGCGCCTTCGTCGCCGTGGTTGGTGATGGGTGGGAGCTGAGATGGCGCCGCGCCGGGCCAGGGGGAACGGTCGAGCAGGAGAGGCGCCCGAGCCCAGACCCGACGCGGGGCCGAAAATAGAAGCCGCGTCCGTCCGGGAGGCAGAACCGGACCGACGTTTTGGCGCTTTTTTGGACCTGGCCCGTACGGACGCGGCGAGCTTGAAAATGGCGGCCGCCCAAACGCGTAGCGGCCGGGATCGCTGAGATGGAAGCGCCTAGACGCCGACCATCGGGAGGGGGAGAA
>JBCCGX010000247.1:0-10575 GCA_039029035.1 Acidobacteriota bacterium
AGCCGTTTCGAGGGCAGCGAGCCCGCGATCGATCAAGGCTTCGCCTTCCGCTGATCGGCCGAGGGCCAGCAGGCAGGCGCCGAGGCGGACTTCCGCCTGACCGATCTGCCAATCGTCGGCCGGGTAGGCCTCGGTGAAGAGAGTGAGGCTCTCTCGCAGCAGCGGCTCGGCGGCCGTCGCCCGACCGTCGCGAACACGGAGCTCGCCGAGGGGCCCGAGGAGCTTCGCCTTCCAGCCGGGGTTGTCCGGGCTCGCCTGCTGCCAGGAGGTGAGGGCCTCGGTGAACAGGCGCTCGGCTTCGGAGCTGTCGCCCTGGCGCAGGGCGATCTCGGCCAGGCTCTGCAGGCTGTGGGTGACGTCCGGATAAGCGTCGCCAACGAGCTGGCGGTAGATCTCGAGCGCCTCCTGGTAGAGCGGCGCCGCGGCCGCGTCGTCACCCCCGGCTTCCAGCATGCCCGCCAGGTTGTTGAGGCCGGAGGCGACGTCCAAGTCGAGCGACCCAAAGATTCGCCGCTTGATCTCGAGCGACTCACGGTAGAGCGGCTCGGCGGCTTGCAGATCGCCGCGGGTGTCGAGCACCAAGGCCAGGTTGTTGAGGCTGGTGGCGACCTCGGATTCGGTGGCGCTCGAGCTGCGGCGGCGCGTCGCGAGCACCTGGCGGAAGATCTCTTCCGAGCCTTCGAAGTCGCCACGAGCGAACAGCATGGCGGCCAGGTTGTTCTGGCTCACCAGGGTGTCGGGATCCTCCTCCCCCACGGTCGCGGTGCGAATGGCCAAGGCCTCGCGGAACATCGCCTCGGCCCGATCGTAGCTCTTGAGCTCGTAGAGGACCTCAGCCAGTTGATTGAGGCTCGCGGCCACTTCCGGGCTCGCTGCGTCGAAGTGGTCGCGACGGATCTCTAGGGACTCCTGTAGCAGGGTCTCGGCGCGCGACGATAGGCCGAGCTGGCGGTAGACCCCACCGATGACCTCCAGCATCGAGGCGCGCACCTCCGGCTGCCCGGTGAGCTCCTGGCTCATCCGCTCGGCGCCCCGGTCGAGCAGCTCGCGGGCGGTCACCGTCTCGCCCTTCGAGCGACTCGGATTGGAGACGTCGAAGACATCGCGCAGCACGTCGTAGGCCTGCTGCGCTTTGCCGGCTTCGACCCTGGCCTTGTCGCGCTCCTGCGCCAGCCGCAGGGTGTAGAAGCCGACCAGAGACGCCACCACGGCCGCCATCATCACCACGGTCGCGGCCGCCATCCGGTGGCGCCGCATGAACTTGCGGCTGCGATACCAGGCACTGTCGGCCCGCGCGGTGACCGGCAAACCTTCCAGGTAGCAACGCAGGTCTTCACTCAGCTGATCGGGCGTCGAATAGCGCCGCTCGGGCTCTTTGCGCAGGGCCTTGAGGACGATGGTGTCGAGGTCGCCTTCGAGCTGGCGCTTCAGCCTTTGCGGCGTGGTGTCGCGCCGCTGGGCGATCTCTTCCAGCCCGGTCAACGCCTCGCGCACCCAGGTCTCGTCGTCAGCCAGAGGCCGCATGGCGCCCGAGCTCGGCCGCTCGGCCTCGGTCTCGCAGATCATCCGCTCGACTTCAGACGGTCGCAACCGGGTCAGCACGTAGGGGTGGCGGCCGGTCAGCAGACGATAGAGCACGACGCCCAGGGAGTAGACGTCGGTGGCGGTGGTCAGGGCCTCGCCGCGCATCTGCTCGGGACTGGCGAATTGCGGCGTCAGGAGACGCCGGCCGGTCAGGGTGGTCTCGGCCAGTTGCAGGCCGGGCTCGGGATCGAGGATCTTGGCAATGCCGAAGTCGAGCAGCTTGGGCACCCCCTTGTCGGTGACCAGGATGTTGCCCGGCTTGATGTCGCGATGGACGATCAGGTTGCGGTGGGCGTAGTTCACCGCGTCGCAGACCTGGCGGAAGATGCGCAGGCGCTGCTCGACACTCAGCTGGTGGCTGTCGCAGTAGCTCTCGAGGTCCTGACCCTCGATGTACTCCATGACGAAGAACGGCTGGCCGTCGCGAGTGGTGCCGCCATCGAGCAAGCGGGCGATGTTGGGATGGTCGAGGCTGGCCAGGATCTGCCGCTCCTGGCGCAGGCGATCCTGCAGATCCTTCGAGTCCATGCCGTGGCTGACGATCTTGAGGGCGGCCTGGGCCAGGTATTGATCGTCGGCCCGCTCGGCCAGGTAGACCGTCGACAGACCGCCCCGCCCGAGGACCTCGAGCAGGCGATAGGAGCCCAGGGCCTCGCCGGCTTGCAGCGGATCGAGGCTGGCGCTCGTCGCCGCTGCGGCACCCGCCACTACGCCATCGAGGGTGGTGTCGTCCTCGGCCGAGGTCAGCAGGCGTTCGAGCTCCTCACGCAGCTCGGGGCTGTCGGCACATTCCCTCTCGATGAACGCCGCCCGGGCGGCGGACTCGAGCTCGAGGGCGGCGTGGAAGAGCTCTTCGAGGCGGCGCCAATCCTGGGCCGATGTCACGCTCCGGCTCCGGCCTTCAGGGCCCCCGCTCCGCTCTTCAAGACCCCGCTCCGGCCTTCATGGCACTCTTGAGCCAGGCCTTGGCCATGATCAGATCGCGCTCGACAGTGGCGCGGGAGACCTCCACCACTTTGGCGATCTCGGCCAGTTGCAGGCCGCCGAAAAAGCGCAGCTCGACGACCTGGGCCTTGCGCGCATCGTGTTTGGCCAGGCGTCCCAGGGCGTCGTCGAGGGCCAGAATCTCGAACGTCGGCTCAGAGGCGACGTTGATCGAGTCGAGCGGTAACGCATCGGCGCCGGCGCCGCGTTTGGCCGCCAGGCGCTTGCGCGCGTCGTCGACCAGGATGCGACGCATCTGGCGTGCGGCGACTTTGAGGAAGTGGGCCCGGTCGCGCCAGGGCACCTCGAGATCCACCAGTCGCAGATAGGCTTCGTGCACCAGAGCGGTGGTTTGCAGCACGTGGCCCCCACGCTCTTCCCGCATCTGGAAGTGCGCCAGGCGGCGCAGCTCGTCGTACAGCGCCACGGTGAGCCTCTCCAGCGCTTCGGCGTCGCCGCCGCGCCACTGGATGAGCAACCGGGTTACCGAAGCCTTGTTCATGGTCAACCGCGCGCGAGGCCTAAAGCGAAGCCTAAAACAGGGACAGCAAGGACGTTATCCGACCGCCCCATGCCTGTCAAAAACGGGGCTGTCGCGCGCCTCCATTCGAGAGTGTCGAAAAAGTTTTCGATTCGATGAGGGATCCTGGGCCAACAATACGCCACAGGAAGATCAGAGCAGCTCCAAAGCACAGCGGAGTCCAAACCATTGGCTCCGGCTCATCCGTCGACGAGCCGGGGTGCGCCGAGGACCGATTCGAAAGGTAGGTGGGAGATGCAACGAACGACGAAGACGACGATTCATCCATGGTTCGAGCTGGCCTGCGGGTTGGTGTGCCTGATGCTGCTCACAGCATCCCGTTTGGCGGCCAGCGAGACTTGCGCGATGGAGCCCGAAGACGGCACGGTCGACATCCTGACCCTCGATCTGCCGGCTGAGGACGTGCGGGTCCGGCTGCTGAGCTTCGGTCTCTTGCACGTGCCGATCACCGTGTCGCTGGAAGGCCAGCAGGGCCTGGTGCTGGATACCGTGGTGGTCTCGGGAAGAGCCCGTGGCGAGGCCTTGGAGGTCGTGTTCAGTGGCGCGCTCGCCGACGCCCTGGACCGCGATCTCTCCTACCGTATCCGGGCCGAGGGTCCGGCCGCCGTAGCGCTGATGGATCCGTTCCCCTTCTTCGTCAAGCTCGACTGTCCGACGCCCGGAGGCTCTTGTTCCTACAAGCCGCTCAACGGCGTCGAAACCGATGCGCTCCTGGTCTCGCCCGAGCTGGCGGACCTCCTGGCTGATTTGCCCGACTGTCAGCTGGGGCACAACCTACGACTGCTGGAAAACAGCCACCCCGATTTGCTCGGTGACATCCGGACGTTGCAGCACCAACTCGGGCGGCTGTACGACAACGGGCCCCTCGGCAATGCCTGCACCTATGCCTGGATGGCCGAGGTGGTGCCCCTAGAAGCATCCTGGAATCCTTACCATGCGGCCTCTCCGTCGCTCGAGGAGCCGACAGTCGAGCTCCAAGGTATGGCCAGCGGCGCCGCACAATGCGTCGGGCAACAGGCGCGGCACCTGCCCTGGAACCCGACCAGCGGAGAGAGCTTCGAGGCTTCGGGCCGATCGCGGGCGCGTCTGTTCACCGCTTGTATCTCGGGTACGCCGCCGTGTGCCCCTTGTGCCGGCACGGTGGGATTCGCTGCCGAGCTAGGGACGTGTGCCGCCGCGGACACCGCCGCGCTGTGTGAGGGTAGCCATGCGGAGGCCCGCGCTGAGGGTCAGATGCAGTTTCGGGTCAAGGAGGCCAGTGACGAAATCGAAGGGGGCGCCAACCCGGCGGGCCCGTACGTGGAGCTGAAATCCTCAGCCGAGGCAATATCGAGCTTTTCGCCCCTCGATCCGCCGGAGGCGTGGGACCTGGATCAACACAACACCACGGCCGAGCGCATCGTCGCGGCGCCGGCGGAAGCCGTACTCGAATCCTCTGTCTGGCTCCAAAACCTTGTCGAAGGCTGGGCCATGCCGCAGCCATCGTGCGCCGCGCCCGATAGCTCCGCTGCCTATGCCTTTGCCGAGACCAACCTGCATTACGAGCTCACCGCGGTGGCGAGCTCCAGTTGCACGGAGCAGCCGATGGTCGAAGTGCACCTGGTGACGCCCGGCGACGCCGCGCTCTCACGGGACGGCGGTCTCAAGCTCAAGCGTTGGCGTGACCCACCGGGCGGCGGTTAGAGCTGTATCTCAGAAACTATCCACGGGTTGAAGCCCGAGGCTATTTGCGCCCGCCCCTACGGGGCGAAGAACCAGGTCACTGGGCAAGTAAATTGACCAGTCCATTGAAAACAACTTCTTCCGTGTTCTTGACCCCGCCAGGGGTTGGCGAGAATAGCCTCGGGTTTCGACCCGTGGAGACCGCCCACGGACTGAAGTCCGAGGCTATCTGCGTCCGCCCCTGCAGGGCGAATAGCAAGGGCTCAGGATGGGTCAAGAGACCAAGAAGCGAGCACACGAATGAGCTACCCCGAAGGAATATCGCTACATTTTCCTTCCGGACTCTTGACCCCGCCAGGGGTCGACGAGAATAGCCTCGGGTTTCAACCCGTGGAAAACTAAACAAAATCCACCCGCCCTAAAGACCCCTTGTCCTCCCCGATTCGGAGAGCAAGGGGTTTTTCTTTGGGCCCAGAGCCTTTAAAAAAATATTTTTATTCGATGAGGGATTCGACTCGAAACCTACGCCAAGGATGAGCGTGTCGGAAATTTTCACTCACACCTTGCGAAAGGAAACACCATGTCTTGGAACAAAAACACGCATTGTCTCCCGTTGATCCTGAGCGTCGCCCTCGGCACGCTGCCGGCGTTCGCCGAAACACCGAAGGAAGATGACGTCGGCCCGGTTCGCCTCGTTTCCGGCGAGCTCTTCGATGCTCTCGAGGGCTGGTCCGAATTCCCCGCTTCCCTCGAGATGACGGCCCTCGACACCTATCCCGAAGCCGTGATCGGTTACTCGCGCGAAGTCGAGTCGGCCTATGGCGGTCTCACTTTGAGCGAGCATTTCGCCCGCAGCTATCCCGAGACGGTGGAAGCCTACCGCGAGCAGATCGAAGGCGAGATCGAAGACGAAGCGGACTTCCTGGCTTATGTCATCGAGTCCTCCGGACAGGTCTACGAGAAGTGGCAAAAGGAAGACGTTCTCGCCGGCCGGACCTTCGCTGAGTTCGTCGAGCGCAATCACCCGAGCGTCGTGGCCGACCTCGAGCGCATCGAGACGCCGGCCGACCGCGGCATGACGATCGCGGACCACGTGCGGGAGATCGGCCGCGAGGATCTGCTCGACGAGCTCTACAGCGTGCTCGATACCGTCGGCGGCGGCTCGACCCGCTGTGAATGCTGGACGATCGCCACCTTTCCGCGCAACCCGGACTCCTACCCCGGTCCGTGGGAGCACGAGATCGAAGAGGAGATCCGCGAAAGCTCGGGGCTTTTCGGCAGCAAGAAAAAGGAGCTCGATTTCGATGTCTGGGGCGAAGGCGCGGCCAAGGACATCGACTTCTACCGCAAGACCAAGCGCACCCTTTGGGAGCTGGAGCGCACTAAAAGCACCAACTACACGCACTTTCGGGTTCGCATGCACTGCACCGAGAGCGGCGTGCCCGGTGGCCGGCACTGTGAGGGCAGCACTTGCACCGGCGAGCTCGCGATGCGGGCGGAGTACGCCAGCCGTGTCTTCCAGAAGGTCGACGTCGGCGGTATCTGGAGCAAGCGTGCCCGGGTTCTGACCTCTGATCTCGCCGAGCTGAGCTACGACCCGCCAGGCCCGGCAGCGGAGATGATGCTCTTCCAGAAGGGTGTCGCGGTGAGCGGTGACGTCAAGACCGGTTGGAGCTCCGAGGCCGCTCTGCAGATCATCACCGGCGCTGCCGGCATCGCGGCGATCGTTGCCGGCGACGGCACGTCCATCGGCGACCTGCTGGAAGGTGACCTGATCACCAACACGGTCAACGGGATCATCGGCCTGATCACCCGTGAAGGGGAGGAAAGCGAGCACTCGCAGGATATGTACGTCGCCTTCGACACCGCCGGCACGGCGCCCCTGCCCTTGCTCCCCAATACCAGCCACCTCTTCCGGCTCGACACCATGTCGCACATCTACAACCGCGGCTACGGCAAAGAGAGCAAGGGCTGGGCCAACGTCGACAGCTCCCACTTCATCACCGCGGTGGCGCGCAACTACCAGTGTGCGACCGACGTGACGGCACCCACGCCGCAGGCCTTCTGGTTCTACGACGGCGCCGGCACCCCCCACACCAACAACACCCTGCGCAACCTGGTCGGCAACTTCGTCGCCACCGAGATGGGGATCTACCCCAGCGGCTTGAATAACCGCGAGGGCCAGTACCCCTGAGCCTGACGCTCCTAACGACCCGGCGCCCCTGATCGGGCGCCTTCGCGAAACTGAAGCGGCGGCCGTGGCGGGCCTGATCTCCCACCCGGGCTGCAGCGCGGCCGCCGCTTTCTCCCTCGCATCGTGCGCTTCCTTACACATCGCGCTTCGATAGATCACATTCAGAACCTGCAGGCCGCGACGCTCGGCCCCTTGCGGTTCGCAAGACGGTGTTTGAACGGAAGCCAACAAATCCGCAGAAAGCCCTAACTCATCAACCCAACTCATAAAGGAACGCATCATGTTCGATCAGATTTCCAACCGTGCCTCCCGATTCTGCTGCAGCCTCCTGACCGCGACCGTTTGCCTCACGACGCCCCTCGCGGCGCAGCCTTGCCCGCCCTCGATGCCGCCGCAGGTCGACCTCGGCAACCTGGAGATGACATTCGCTGAAACCGGACCCGGTGAGTGGACCGGCGCCGGCCTCGGCGGCGCGGTCCAGGTCTCCGCCAGCGGCGTCGACGTGCTGACGAATCCGGTCGACGGCATCGCCGGCGCCGTGGATTTCAGTCTGGGTTTCACCGGGTCCGCACCCCAGGTTCTCCCGGGTTCGGCGCCGTCCGGCGCCATCGGCCAGGCCGGCGTAGACGCCTTCGCCACCGCGAGCACCGCCTACGGCGAAGTGGTGGTGGACGGTGCCTTCGCCGGCTCCGAGGTGATCGTCAGCGGCACCCAGCGGCGCCTGGAGCTGGCCTTGGCAACGACCTCTTCAGCGGTCGGTGAGATCAGCTTCACCGTGCCCGGCGCCTCGAGCCTAGCGGTGGAGCCAGCCAATGGCTCACTCCACATCGCGCTGCCCGCGGTGAGCGGAAAACGGGATGACGACGCCGAGGGCCGGGTCCTGGAGCTTGCTCTCGTCGCCCTCACCACGATCGGTGAGAAGGTCGAACGCCTACCCGCCAGCTTCACCGTGGACGGAGGGGAGCGGGTCGGCGTCCAGCTCGAGGCTGCCACGGGCGATGACGTGCAGTTGATCTTCACCATGCTCTACAGCCCCTATGGCAAGCCCGCCGCCGTCGCTCGCACCCCTTCGGACACTCTCCTCGCGTTGACCTCGGTGCGCACCACAGCCGACAGCCTCACCCGGCAAGCCTTGATCACCGAGCTCGACGCCCGCGGTGAACGGACCCTGCGGCAAACCTTCGTCGATCCCGGCGGTGACCTCGAGCCGCGTGGCCTGGCGGTCGATCGCGAGGGTCGCTGGCTGATCGCCGGCCAGCGAGACAACGGCCACGGCACGAGCCTCTACCTGGCCTCGTTCGATACCACCCGCGGACTCCTCGTCGAAAGCCCCGCGACCCAAGGCCTCGACGGCGCGGCCCATGCCATCGACGTCACCGAGGCCGGAGAGGTCGCTGTCGTCGGCCTGGCCGGCAATGGCTTCGCCGCGGTCGGACGCGAGGCGGCGGACTTCTCCCTGGTGACGCCGGAGATCGACGGCGCGACCCTTCAACAGATTTTCGTCGCCGTGGTCGATCGCGACCTCGAACGTCTGCAGTATGCCGTCGACCTGGAAGCCCCGGTGGCCACCGCGGCGCTGCAAGTCTGGCAAGGCTGCGACGACGACATCGTCGTCGGCCCGGGATGGAAGCCCAACGCCCAGATGATGGTCGATCACACCTACAGCATCTCCACCTCGTCGGCCGACCTCAGCGTGGGGCCGAAGGTCGATGACGGCTGGGGCTACACCGCCATGTGGTGGAAGCGGCTGCGCGAGCCGGATTGGACCTACCACATCGACAACGTCGACCCGCTGGCCGTGCCGGTGCTCATCGTCCAGCCTCCCGGGACCGGTTCGGGCAACAACTTCCCGGGCGACTACGAACGCCTCGAACAGCTCGAGGCCAACCAGCACGGCAACCTCTTCTTCAACACCGAGACCAACACCTGGGACGATCCGCGGGGCGGCTGGAACGGCCCTGACAACTGGGCCTACAGCAGTACCGAGATGGCAGTCGCGGCGGCGATCTACCACGAACGTTGGGACTCGCCGATCTTCGTCAACTTCCGCCTCGCCGACGGCAGCGAGCCGCCGGCGTCCCGAGCGGTCATGGTGCGGTCCGAGACCTTCTCCGCCGACTCGGCGTCGGGCCTGCCCCACAACGCTTGTGACGAAGACTTAGATGGCGACGGCCACTCCGACTTCAGCGGCGATCCCTGGCCCAGCCCGCCCGAACACCAGGTGGCCGCCGCCTGTGTCGACGCCCACGGCCACGAGTTCGAGCTCGAGACCGTCGACTACGACGCCTGGCTCGGCGGCGCCTACGTGCCCGACAACACCGTCAGCCAGAGCACTTCGCTCACCTGGTGGCCCTGGTTCTCGCCCTACGTCGGCGACCCGCCGGTGGCCGGCGCCGACGATACGATGACACCAGTACACGTGCGCGAGATGAGCCGCCGCCTGATGGCCAATGCAAGGGTCACCGTCCCTCTGCGCCAGGCGCGCTACGAAGGCAGCGTCCTGCAGAGCGCCGAGACCTTCATCGGCCGCCTGTGCGCTCAGGATCTGCAGGTCCAGCCGCCGGCCCTCTGATCGATACCTGATCAGGTGCTTGGCGCCTTGTGTGCACATCGATCACACATTCAGTGGAATCGCGGGCCGAAACGCCTCGGATCGCTCGATTCCACCTCGGTGAGAGCCTCAACGCACGTCGACTTGACCTTTTCCAGCTCGGAGAAGGTCAAGTCGACGTGCATCGGAACGTTTTCGGCGCTCGAAAACCTTCCGAAGACATGCATCGGGACGTTCGCGCCGTCCGAAAACGTTGCGAAGACATGCCCCGTTATCTTGTCTTGCAGCGAACTTGTCAGTTTGTGCGACTTCGACGAATCGCTGGAGGCCGAGAGGCTCGGCACCCTCGATCTACGACAAGAAAGGGATCAGGCTGTCGAGAACCTCTTCCGGCCTTTCCTCCTGCGGCATCAAAGACGCTTCAGGTAATCGCACGAAGTGGACCTCTCTCTCGAACTGCTCGACCATCGCTTCGGCAAGATCGACCGGGAAAGTCCTGTCGTTGACACCCCAAAGCAGCAGCACGTCGGCATCGATCTCTCGATGCTGCTGGCGCAGCCGGTCGACGACAGCCCACTCGATCCCACGCAAGTAAGCCAACATGCCGCGCATGCGGCGCTTCGAGCGGATCAAGGGATCGACGTAGGGAGCGATATAGCCCGGCGCATCGAAAAGAGTCTTGTCGGTGTAAAACTGCCCCATCCCCATCGAAGAGCTGCAAAACCACCGCCAGCTCAAGAGGGTGCGGAACACCGAGCGAGCCAACGGCAGGCCGGCAGTGAATTGATAGAACGGGATCCAGGGCGGGCGGTGGCCAGGCATCTCTGTATTGATCATCGCCAGGCGGGTCACTCGCTGTGGCTGTGACAGAGCGACCAACCTCGCGAGGGTCGCGCCCGTATCGTGGGCGACGAGTGCGTAGGCATCCAGCCGTAGCGCCTCGATCAACAAGCCGAGGCGGCGGGCTTGCGCCGTGAAGGTGAAGTCCGTGCCCGAAGTCCAATCACTATCTCCCAGCCCGGGAAGATCGATCACATAGCAGGTGAAGCTCTCCGCCAG
>JBCCGX010000248.1:0-10548 GCA_039029035.1 Acidobacteriota bacterium
ATGTGCCCCTCGCCACCTGGCTGCTGCGTGATCTCGAAGGCTTCGTCAACCAGGGTCTGTTGGCCGACTCTGCGCCGATCGGCCAGTACCTCGAGCCACGTCGTCTGCGCCAGGTGTGGACGAAGTTCCGCAAGCAGCGCGATATGCGCTCCTGCCGCCAGATCTGGCGCCTGCTGAACCTGGCGGTCTGGCACGAGATCCACTGGCCGAGCGGCCTGCTGGGTGACCTGGCAGAGGCCGGCCCGCCGGCAACACGAGTCGATGATCCCACCGCCGACCTCTTCGTCGAGCTCTAGCTCAAATTCGTGTGGGTGAAGCGAGCACCTACGAGGACTGTCTGAGCGTGCAGGCCGTGTGAATCCGTAAGATACTAGAGAATCGAGTCTTGTGCCGTTCGCCAACGATCCTACGAGTTCCGCAGCCCGGTGCAGTCCAATCAACACGACCGCTTATCGGTCGCTTGTCGGATGGATCTAGCCTGCGCCGTCGCCTGCCAGCCAATCCCGCGGCACGAGGAAATCGCGGTAGAGCACCTCTTCCGGCGACCCGGGCTCCGGTGTCCAATCGTAGCGCCAGCGCACCAGGGGCGGTAGCGAGGCGAGGATCGACTCCACTCGGCCACTGGCCTGGAGCCCGAAGCGGGTGCCACGGTCATAGAGCAGGTTGAACTCGACGTAGCGGCCGCGACGATAGAGCTGGAAGTCGCGCTCACGGTCGCCATGGGGATGGTCGCGCCGCCGCTGCACGATCGGTAGGTAAGCCGGTAGAAAATGCTCGCCGACGCTGCGTAGGAAGGCGAAGCTGTTGGCGAAGCCTCCCTGATCGAAATCATCGAAGAAAAGGCCGCCGATACCGCGCGGCTCGCGCCGGTGCTGCAGAAAGAAGTACTCGTCGCACCACGTCTTGAGCCGCGGGTAGAGATCGTCACCGAAGGGCGCGCAGGCGGCCCGCGCCGTGCGATGCCAATGGACTGCATCGTCTTCGAAGCCGTAGTACGGCGTCAGATCCCAACCGCCGCCGAACCACCAAACTGCTTGACCGCTACCCTCCCCGGCGATGAAGCAGCGCACGTTGGCATGGGTCGTTGGCACATAGGGGTTGCGCGGATGCACGATCAGCGAGATCGAAGCGGCCTCGAACGACGAACCTTCGAGCTCCGGGCGCCGAGCGGTGGCCGCCGCCGGCAGGCGCTCGCCGGCGGTGTGTGAGAAGTTGACCGCAGCCTGCTCGAAAACCGACCCGCCGCTCAACACTCTGGGGCGCGCCAACCCGCCGCGCTCGCCCTCCAGGTCTTCACCGGTAAACTCGGTCGACCCGTCCTCTGTCGCCAGGGTAGCGCAGATCGTCTCCTGAAGGCCGAGGAGAAACTGCCGTACTGGCTGAATCTGGGGCTCGTCTTGCACGCGCGCCTGCCTTTCGCTGTCGCGGTCGATTATAGCTCTTCGTAGAGGGCACTCAGCCGCTCGGCGACCCGCGCCGGAGCGTGATGGTCGAGCAGTCGTTGACGTCCGGCCTCGACCAAGGTCGCTGCCAGGCTCGGCTCGGCGACGAAACGTTGCAACGCTGTGGCAAAACCCGGGCCATCCTGCGCCAGCAACAGATGCCGCCCATCCTCGGCCGCCAAACCACGCGCCGCCTGCGGCGTCGCCAGCACCGGCACGCCACGTGCCCAGGCTTCGAGAATTTTGATCCGGACACCCGACGCAACCTGCAATGGCACGACCAGAACCGCCCCCGGCGGATAGGCCGTCCGGCTGTCACTCGGCGGTAGATGCCGCACCACGCCACGGGCCGCCGGTGCCTCGCCGAAGACGTGTAGAACGGCATCCGGCAGGGCTTTCCGTACATGCGGCCAAATCGCCTCCACGAACCAGGCCGTCCCGCCGGTATTGGGTCGCCAGCCACGGCTACCGAACAGCACGACGGACGGTGTGCCCGGCAAAGCCCGATCGGCGTGCGGCAGCTCGGCCTCGAATGGCGCCGCAATCGGCCGGACCCTCGAGGCACTCCAGTCGCTCGCCACGACCGGACCGCCAGCCAGCTCGGTCAGACGTTCGGCGTCCTCTCCGGTCAAGGCCACCGTGGCCGGGCAGCGGCCAACGGCCCCCCCCTCCCAGGCGGCCAGGCGGCGTGCCTCCCAGCCGAGAGGCCAGCCGAGCCACCCAGCCTGGCGCGCCGTCTGTGACCACAGGTCACTCTCGACATTCTGCGCCCGTAGGACCACCGGCACGCCGTGGCTCGCAGCGATCTCCGCGGCGTCCAACGCCTGCACTTGCTCCGCCTGCACGACGTCGTAGTGCTCGCTTTGCAACAACTCATCGACCCGGCGACGCATCGCCGGCAAGGCATGGCGGACGATGGTCAGTGGGCGGCGCTGCACTTGGGACCGCAAAAGGTCCAGCACGAGCGGCCGCGGCGCGGCATCGACCCACTCCGTCCGGCAAATCGGCCGCAAGCTCGCGGTCACTTCCTCACGCCGGACTGGATCAGCGGCGAGCGGTGCGACCAGGGTCAACCGATGACCTGCCGCCCGCAGCGCTCGCAGCGTCTCGTAGAGCACCAGACGGCCGCCATCGATCGGCGGCCACGGCGCTTTGGTCGCGACCCAGAGAATCCTCACCGAGCGAGGCTACATGACGGCGACTTCGGACGCGACCTGAAACGCTCCGGAACGCGAGGGCAGCAGTGGCTTGTAGTCCGGCATCAGGTCACGCATCGCCTGCAAGATCGCCTCGTGATCCTCGGTCGCCGCCGCGACTTGGAGCGGGCCGAGCTGCTGCAGCAAGCCTTCCGGCGGCGCGGTCGCTTCGACCACCTGAATCCGCGAGTCGATAGAGTGTACGACCCTTTCACCGGGCGCCAGTAGCTCTTCGGCAAGCCTCTCACCGGGGCGCAGGCCGATGTATGAGATCTTGACATCAATATCAGGGACTCGCCCCGACATGGTGATCATGAGGCGCGCCAGGTGGGCGATACGGATTTGCGACCCCATCTTCAGCACGCAGAGCTGACCGTAGTCGCCGTAGGCGGCGCGCAGCACCAATCCCACCGCCTCGGAGATCGTCATGAAGTATCGTCGGACCTCAGGGTGGGTGACCGTCACCGGTCCGCCGCTCTCGATCTGCTCGCGAAAAAGCGGCACGACCGAGCCCGAAGAGCCGAGCACGTTGCCGAACCGCACGACCGAGAAGCGGGTCTTGGACTCGGCGGCCAGCGCCTGCATGAGCATCTCGCCGAGGCGTTTGGTCGCACCCATCACATTGACCGGGCGTACCGCCTTGTCGGTCGACATGTAGACGAAGCGCTCGACGCCGCTCTCAGAGGCGATGCGTGCCAGCTTCAAGGTCCCGAAGACGTTGGTCTTCACCGCTTCGCTCGGCGCGGCCTCCATCAGTGGTACGTGCTTGCGGGCCGCAGCATGGAACACGTCCGCCGGGCGATGCTGGCCGAAGAGCAGCTCCAGCCGGGCCTGATCACGAATGTCGCCGATCTCGGCGATGATCGACGCCTCCGGGTGGTCCCGATCGAGCCGCCGCTTGAGCATGTAGAGGCCGTTCTCGTCGATATCGACCATCACCAGACGCTTCGCCCCTGCCCCGAGAATCTGGGCACAGACTTCGCTGCCGATGGAGCCGGCAGCCCCGACCACCATCTGGAGGCCTTCGCTCACCACACTCGATTCACTGACCTGGCGGAACTTCACTTCCTCCCGGTCGAGCAAATCTTCCGGCGTCAGGTCTTGCAACATCGCCGCAGAGTTCTGATCGATGTCATTGTAGGAGGCCGGCAAGATCTTGAAGCCGAGCTTCAAGTGGGTGCTGAGCTCGAGGATCTCGCGCACGCGGCGGGCCTCTAGGTTCGGGATAGCGATCAGGATCTGGCGGATGCCGTAACGCTCCACCAACCGTGGTAGATCAGCCACCGCACCGAGGACCGTCCGACCTCCGACCAACTGACCGTGCTTGCCGCGCTCATCGTCGATGAAGCCCACGACCCTATACCTATGGCCTTCGGCCCGCTGCAGACCCCGCAGCAGCATCTCGCCGGCCGAACCTGCTCCGACGATCGCCGTCGACACGGCCTCTGGGCGGCGCCCACGCAGAAGATCGGCGCGGTAGGTAAGCCCCAAGCGCGGCGCGAAGCGCACCGCGGCCATCAAGGCAGTCGACAGCAACAACTCGAGCACCAGCACAGCGCGGCCGAGCTGACCCGCCTGGCCGGGGCCGAAAAGGTGCAAGGCGAGCACGAAGAGCGCCGTACCGGAGACCCCGGCCATAGCGATCCGCGCGCCGTCAGTGAGACCGGAAAGAGTGAACGACCAGCGGTCGAGGCGAAGCAGACGATTCCAAGCCAAGCGACACAGCACCAGCAGCACCAGAATCGGCGGCAGACGATCGAGCCGATAAGCGATCTCCTGCGAGTCGAAGCGTAGCACCATGGCGATCATGAAGCTGACTACCGTGATCAGCCCATCGACCGCCAGAATGATGGCGGAACGAGGTCGCGGACCAATCTTGCGCAGACGCTGGAAACCGGTGTCCACTTGTTCAGAATCCTCCGACGAAAAAAGTAGGGAACGACAGTCACTTTACCATCGAAGGAGGTAGTGACCAAGCCTCACAAATCGTCGTCATGCGGCGGCAACAGAGACGAAACGTCAATTCTGATGGCTATTTTCGCTCAGCCGCAAAGCCGGTGCATCCGCCCCCCGGCAGGCCTTGTCCGGGCGCTCCATTCGGCCCGATCGACTCAAGCCCGCAGCACGTGGTCGGCCGGTGGACAAACGCCGCGCGTGTCGATCACCAGCCGCGCCGCACCGGTCAGCCTGTCGTAGTCCACCATCGAGTGATCGGTGACGATCAGCACCGCATCTTGGCGCGCCACGGTCTCGTGATCTAGGTCGACCGAGGCCAGCGGTGGCAGGTCGGGCCAGGTCCGCATGCGCGGTGCTTCGGGAATCAGCGGATCGTGGTAAGCGACCTCGGCACCGAGCTCGACCAGGCGCGCGATGATCTCGAAGGCCGGGCTCTCGCGCGGGTCGGCGACGTCACGCTTGTAGGCCAGGCCAATCACCAGCACACGGCTGCCACGCACCGGCTTGCCGATCCGGTTCAGGGCATCCTGTAGCTTACCCAAGACGAAGCGCGGCATCTCGACATTGACCTCCCCCGCCAGTTCGATAAACCGCGCCTTCAGACCATATTCACGCGCCTTCCACGACAGATAGAACGGATCGACCGGGATGCAGTGGCCGCCCCAACCAGGCCCGGGATCGAAGCGCTTGAAACCGAAGGGCTTGGTCTGTGCCGCCTCGAGGACTTCCCAGATATCGATCCCCATGGCGTCGTAGACCGTCTTGAGCTCATTCACCAAAGCAATGTTCACCGAGCGGTAGATGTTCTCCATCAGCTTGGTGGCCTCGGCGACCCGAGTCGACGACACCGGCACGATCTCAGCGAACACGGCGCCATAGAGCTCCGTCGCCAGCCGTGCTGAGCCGCCATCGGCGCCACCGACAACCTTGGGTATCGCCACCGTCGTATGCTGTTGATTGCCCGGATCCTCGCGCTCCGGCGAGAAGGCGAGAAAGAAATCATCGCCGCATCGACGGTCGCCCCCTGCCAGGATCGGCAGAACCAGCTCCTCGGTGGTGCCGGGATAAGTGGTCGATTCCAACACAACCAGCTGCGCCGGACGCAGGTGGCGCTCGATGTGCCGCACGGTCGTCTCGACATAGCTGAGGTCCGGCTCGCGGTGGCGATCGAGCGGCGTCGGCACACAGATCAGCAGCGCGTCGGGCTCGGCCAAACGTGAGAAGTCACTGGTTGCCGTCAATCGCTCCTGGCGCACCACCTCTTCCAGCCTGGCCTCGTCGAGCGTCTCGATATAGGTGCGACCGGCCGCCAGTGCTTCGACTTTCTTCGCATCGATATCGAAGCCCAGCACCGGGAAGCCCGACTCGGCGAAGGCCAGGCCGAGGGGCAAGCCAACGTAACCCAGGCCGATCACGCCGACGCGAAAGTTCCGCTGCTCGATCCGCTGGCAGAGGGCCTCGACCGAGGCACGTTGGGTGATCTCGCCATTCGATGTTCGACTCATCACGTTCCTCACTTCGGGCTCGTCACCGAGCTCCAATCGGACAGGTCGCCGGTCTCGAACGACGACGCAAAGACTTCTGAAGGGTCTGCAGTAGGAGGCTTGGCCGGCTCCCGCCCAAGGCGATCTCTCAGGCGCCGTCGCTGATTGTGATCTAACAGGATGGCGCGACGAAAAGCGTCGTCGGCCACCTGGCGCCGTCCGAGATCGAGCTCGGCGCGTCCGATGAGCGCGTAGATCTCACCTCGCCGCTCGAGGTTCAGGGCCTTATCGAGCGCCAAAATCGCCGCCTTGGGGCGCCCCAGGAACAAGTACTGCCCGCCGCGAACGATCGGCAGATTGACCTGCGCCGGATCGTAACGCTCAGCCTGCCGCAGCAACTTGATGTTGCGCTCGATCAGCGGTTTGGTCAGCCGGCCGCGCTGATTGAGCTTGGTCGTCACCGTCTGCACCGCCGCCAGGGTGCGGCTGGCGTGCAGTCGGCGGGCCGCCGAGCGCACCTGCAGCGCCAGCGCCACAACCAGGAGCAGCGCCAGGACCCAAGCCAGCCGGCGGCCGTTCATTGCTCGGCCTCCCGGGAACTGGCGAAGATCCAGCTGAGGAAGAAAAGCACCGGATAGGCGACGAGGCCGATGCGCAGGGGAAAATTGCTCGACGCCAAGACTGCCACCGCCGCCAAACCGGCCAACATCGGACCGACGGCTGATCGCCCGCCCGCTGCGGCGACCCGTCGCAGGGCCCGCAGCAGGACGTGGAACCCCCAGGCTACCGCAACGACGCCGAGTAGGCCCCACTCCGCCAGGGCCTCCAAGGGATCACTGTGGGCGTTGACGAAGTAGACCTGATGCTGCGATCGATAGAACTTGACTCCCTCACCGGCCAGAGCCTCCTTGGCGAAGCCGAACTCGGCGCGATAGGCCCCGTGCCCTACGCCGGTCCATGGATGCTCTTGCCACATCCACAGCGCGGCCCGCCAGCCGTCGAGCCGGCCGGTGAGCACGCGATCGATATCGCCGCGCTGTAGGCTATTTAGCTTGCGATCGAGGCGCTCCCGCAGCGGCTCGATCGCAAGCCCGACAACCAGGAGGGCCAAAGCCACTCCTGCCGCGGCCAGCATGGCGCGGCGACGGGGCAGTAGCACGAGCCAAAGCGTTACCGTGCCGACCATCACGGCAACGATCGCGGTCAAGGTCTGGGTGACCGCAAGGGCATAGAAGCTCGCCAACGCCGCCAAGCCCTCGACCCACCGTGAGGCACCAGCCGGCTGCCGCCAAAGGCTCACTTGCACCAGGATACAGGGCAAAACGAGGTAAGCGGCGAGATCGAAGGCACCACCTGCCAGGGACGTGATGCCGAGGCGCGCCTCGACCGGATCGGCAAACTCGAACGGGTTGAAGAAGTGGTAGAACTGCAGCAGCGCCAGGAGTGACAACACCGTCGCCGGAAAGATCAGGCTACGCAGGAGAGTCCAATGCTCCTCGGCGCTGAGCAGGGAGCTCCAAGCCACCAGGCATGCCAGTCCTATCCACAA
Organism: Acidobacteriota bacterium; assembly: GCA_039029035.1. Lineage (GTDB taxonomy): Bacteria > Acidobacteriota > Thermoanaerobaculia > Multivoradales > J023 > JAAELT01. The sequence continues at coordinate 7,628 of JBCCGX010000248.1, forward strand.
CGAGGCCAAGGCCTGACGCACGTGGAGAGGATGGTCGCTGGTCAACAGGCCCGAGGTGGCGACGGCCAGAATCGGCAGAATCGCTACGACGACCGGCTGCCTGAAGAAAGCGCTTAGATCGACCCGTTCGAGGTGGCGCAAGCGAAAGACCAGACAGACGAGAGACAGCAGCGCCAGGCCCTCGGCGAGCAGCAGCTTGGGCAGCCGGAAGCTCTCCTGAGCGCTCGGTGCAAAGACCATCGGCACGAGAAGAAAGAGCAGCCACAGGGCTAGGAAGCCCAGCTGGGTGGCCAGCGATTGGGGAGAGGATCGACTCAAAAAACGATGCCCCGGGGGTGCGCGGGAGTAAGAAGGTGGGGCGAGCGGATCCGGCTCAGGCTTCGGTCGCCCCCTCGGTCTGCGTCCCCGTGAAGTACGAGGCGATCATTTCGTGCGCGCGGCGAATGTCGTCACCGGGCTCGACGATGCGACCGAAGAGGGTTCGATAGGTGTGCTGCAGGGTATCCAGATCGCGATCTTTGAGCAGTTTGACCAGCTCTTCGATGACCCGGACCGACGTCGAGCCGTAGGCTTCGTTCTTGGCCTCACGCTCGAGCAGCACGAGAGCGAAGAAGAGTTGATCCGGCAACTCCTCACCCGCCTCCAGCACCCGCGACGACAGCGGCGAGACCCCGACCCTCTCGGCGCCGGCCTCGGCCGTGGGTGGCTGCGGTGCGGCCGGCCCGGCGGGCGCGGCAGCCTCACGGCCCCCCGCTGCCGGGACAGCTTGCGACAGTTGCGGTGGTGCGTCCTTGCGGTCGAAATAGAAAGGGAGCGAGCGCAGCTGCTGGGCGAAGCGCGAGAACAATAAGAAGAGCTCCTTCTCGGAGGAAAAGTTGCCCACCAAATGAGCGTTCTTGCCGATCTCGATCCCCTCGGTCTCCTGCAACACGATCCGCGCTTGCGCCTTTTCTTCCAGGTGGATCGTCTTTGCCCGCACCTTCCAAGACGTCAAGCTGCCTTGCACATAACACGTCTGAGCACAGCGCACCGACACCGCCTCCACCTCGGCGTTGGATTCGATGCGGATCGAGCCGTCGACCGACTCGATCTCGCCATAGTGGCCGGAGTTTTGAATCACCAGATTACCCGGCGTCCGCACCGAGAGCTGTCCATGCACGTCGATCTGGATCTCCGTGCCACTCGGGATGATCATCGTCGGCGACGTCTCGTTCTTGTTCATCGGCAACCTTTCGGCCGGGCAGTTCGGAAGACCATGCGGCAAGCCAGCGGCGAGCAAGTCTACCGGACGCGCGCGGCTATGGCCAATTGCCTGAAAACAGGCGCCTTAAAAAGGGACCATCCATTCGATGAGCGCCGGTGGGCGGTCGCTCGCGCCGCTGTCGACCAACCCGACGCCAGCCTCAGCGCCTCAAGACCCGCGGCAACGGCTCGTAACCGCGCGAGTCGGGCGACTGGCGGGCACGGATCAGCAAGCGCTCCTCGTCGCGCCAGCGGTGATCGAGAATGTAGATCCGCGGGTCGATCGGAGTGAAGCCACCCTCGTCTCCCTGCCGGCGCACCTCGTAATGCAGATGCGGGTTGGTGCTCCAGCCGGTATTGCCGACGGTGCCGATCACGTCGCCCTGGCGCACCTTCTGACCATTACGCACCGAGATCTCGTCGCAGTGCCCGAAGAGGGTGATGAAACGCTCGCCGTGGCGCAGGGCCACCAGATTGCCGTAGCGCCACCAGCCAACGCTCTGGCGCAGCGGATAGCGGCCGGCAAAGGCCACAACGCCGTTGGCCGGGGCATAGATCGGTGTCCCCACCGCCGCCGCCAAGTCGATGCCGGCGTGGAAATCGATCTCTTTGGTGAACGGACTGGTGCGGTTGCCGAAGGGGCTGGTTAGGACGAAGTCATCGCCGCGCAAGGGCGAGATCGAGGGGGTCGTCTCGGCCTGCTCATGATGCGCCTCTTCGAAGCTTTGCACTTCGTCGAGAAATGCCGACAAGACACCGAGCTGCTCGCCGATGCGGGCGTGCAAGCCGTTGCCGCGGCGAATCGTTGCGGCATAGATCGATTGCGGCACCTTGGCTGGCTCGTGGGGGTAGCCGCCCTTGCCGCGCGAGCCGTCATCGGAGAAGCCGTAAGCCAGGTAGATCTTCGACATCTCGATCCGCACGTCGTCGCTCTCGCGCTCGAGCTCTTCGAGACGCAGTACCATCGCGTTCAGGCGCTCGCCCTCGCGCGACCGTTGACGCACCAGATCCTCGTACTCCCCCATCGCCAGGTAATTTCCGATCACCGTCGGCGCGATGGCCAGGGAAAAGATGACGAAGGCGACGTAGGCTGCAATGGCGCAACCGATCTGCACCACCTGGCGCCGGCTCAGGAAGAGATAACGCACCCCTCGGCGGATGCTGTGCGGGTGATATTGAATCTCGAGGAAGGGCTGCGCACCCGTTGCCGTCGAGCCGGAGGAGCGCCAAGTGTCCGTCACACGGCGCATGGCCGGCACGACACTGCGGACGGGCTCGAGAATCTTTTGGCGCAGAGAGCGTGGCATTTCGGCGTGACTTTTTGATTTTCGGCCATAAAAAAACCAAGAAAGATGCCACAGAAGCATCTATTCTCGGATGGCGAACTTTGATTATCTCATAGGTCACGCCAGCGTGCAGTCAACCGGCAGTTCGCCTGGCGCTCAGCCTGCCGTACTACCAGCCACCCGATCGAGGATCGGGTCGACTCGATCGAGGACTGCCTCGCTGGCGTGCTGCCGAATCATCGCCAGCAGCTGCTGATGGAGATCCGGCGGGCCGGCCACGAGGTTACCCCCGGCGAAGAAGTTGTCCTCACCGTCGAGGTCAGTGATCACTCCCCCGGCCTCCCGGATCAGCAGAGCTCCGGCGGCAAAATCCCACGGTGACAGACGAAACTC
>JBCCGX010000249.1:0-10530 GCA_039029035.1 Acidobacteriota bacterium
CCATCAGTTTGGAGAGACTGGTGGCAACATTGCATAGGAGACTGGCAATGAGTGGTATCCCACTAAAATATATTAAAAAGTCACACCCACTTGAGATGTATTTGTATGTGTAGAATTCGCAGTTGCGTGCCAGTGGGTAGGTAAGAGCACAAATAGTGTCTACTGCTGCCAGATGTATTAACTGTATCTTCACTTCACTGCCCACTTTACTCCCGATGGCAATAGCTGCTATAGTCATGACATTGAGGCTCACTCCTGCTACTGCTGCAGAGTAAAAGTATGTCTGTATCAGAGTATCCTCAACTGAGTATGTGTGGTTCATGCTAGGTACCTGAAAAGTTGTACCTAGCATTAATCTTTGAAGTTTACGATTGTGAAGTGACAAAAACGATCATGTCTGCCAATATGAGACAAAACCCGCATCAGTAATGTACCATTGTCTGTTATACAGTATTAAGATTACTCAGCTCAGACAACTGGCACAGGAAAATATTCAGTTGTTGACAGTATATCACTTTCGAGTGGCCAGCTGGTGGCGCCAGGACGGAAGCGCGCCGCGACTGGTCAACACCTACGGCCCGACCGAAGGCACCGTCGTCTCGACCCTGTGTGACCTGCTACCCCGATCGACAGCCGACGAGTCGCTCCGGGTGCCGATCGGCCGGCCGCTGGCCGGAGTCACGGCCCAGGTGCTCGACGCCGAGCTGCGGCCCTCACCGATCGGCGTGGGTGGCGAGCTCTGCCTCGGCGGCCGGGGTCTGGCCCGCGGCTATCTCGGCCGGCCCGAGCCGACCGCCGAGCGCTTCGTGCCCGATCCGCACAGCCTCAACGAAGGGGCGCGGATCTACCGGTCCGGTGATCTCGCACGCTTTCTCGCCGACGGTACGCTCGAGTTCCTCGGTCGCCTCGACCATCAGGTCAAGGTCCGCGGCTTCCGGATCGAGCCCGGTGAGATCGAAGCCGCGCTGCTCGACCATCCGCAGGTGGTCGATGCTGCGGTGGTCGCGGTGCGGGAAGAGTCTTCTGCCGATCGCCTGGTCGGCTATGTCGCGGCGGAGGCTGCCAGCCCCACCGAGGCGCCAGTCGAGGACGGTGCAGACGCCGAAGGGCAGCTCGAAGCCGCGCTGCGCACGTGGCTGCGACAGCAGCTGCCGGACTACATGGTGCCGGCCTTCTTGGTCCGACTGGACGAGCTACCGAAGACCGGCAGCGGCAAGATCGATCGACGCCAGTTGATCGGGCGCGGCCTGCCGGCGACGACGGATCGCGGCGCGGATGGCGCCCCCGTCGCCGCTCGCGACGACAGCGAGGCGGCGCTGGTCGAGATCTGGCGCGGGGTCCTCGGGCTCGACGCCGTGAGCATCGACGACAACTTTTTCGAGCTCGGTGGCGACTCGATCCTGGGCATCCAAATCGTCGCCCAGGCCCACCAAGCGGGCTTCGAGCTGACTTTGCAACAGCTCTTCCAACACCAGACGATCGCCGAGTTGGCGACAGTGATACAGCACAGCCCGCCGATCGAAGCCGAGCAAGGGCCGGTCGTCGGGGCCATGCCGTTGACCCCCTATCAGAGCTGGTTCTTCGATGTCCTGGCACCGGCCGAAGCCGACCATTGGAACATCGCCCTGCTGCTCGAGCTGCGCCGCGACTGGCAGCCCGAGGTCCTCGAACAGGCCCTCGGCGCGCTCCTGCAGCACCACGACGCCTTGCGCTGCCGCTTCCCATTGGCGGATGGCGAGTTGGCGCAGAACGCCGCCCCCGGCGAGCTGACGCCGCTCCACTGCATGGATCTGAGCGCCCTGCCCGAAACCACCTGGCAGCCGGTCCTGGAAACGAGCGCGGCGCATTACCAGGCGAGCCTCGATCTGGCCGCCGGCCCGCTGCTGCGCGCCGTCCTCTTCCGCCCTCCCGGAGAGCAGGCGCCGCGCCTCTTGCTCGCCGTCCACCACATGGTCATCGACGTCGTCTCCTGGCACATCCTGCTGGAGGACCTGCGCACCCTTTGCGAGCAAACGGTGCGGCGCGAGCCGCAGCGCCTGCCTCGCAAGTCGACCTCCTACAAGAGCTGGGCGGAGAAGCTCGAAGAGTTCGCCCGATCACCGGCCCTCGACCAGGAAAAGGACTACTGGCTGCGACCGCTGCCGGAGGATCTTTGTGAGCTGCCCGCCGACCACCCCGGCGGCCGCAACGTCGAAGGGGCGATCGAGACCGTCTTCACCTCGCTCTCCGAGGACGACACTGACGCCCTGCTGCACGAGGTGCCCAAGGCCTACAACACCCAGATCAACGACGCTCTGCTGGCGGCGCTGGCCACGGCGTTCACTCGCCAACTCGGAGGTCACGGGCTGGCGATCGATCTCGAAGGCCATGGGCGCGAGGATCTCCTGCCCGGGGTCGATATGTCGCGCACCATAGGCTGCTTCACAGCCCTCTTCCCGATCGTCCTCGAGATGCCGGATGCCACCGATCCCGGCGAGGTGCTGAGGACGGTCAAGGAGCAGTTGCGCGGCATCCCACGCCATGGCGTGGGCTACGGTGTGCTGCGCTACCTGAGCACGGACCAGGAGACCCGCGAACGCCTCGCCCAGCGACCGGCGGCGCAGGCGAGCTTCAACTACCTCGGGCAGTTCGATCAGACCCTGCCCGAGACCTCGCCCTTCGCCGTCGCCCCCGAATCGACCGGACCGATCCGCAGCCCGCGCGCGGCCCGCGGCAACCCGATCGAGATCCTGGCGGGGGTCAGTGCCGGCAAGCTCGAAGTGCGTTGGATCTTCAGCCGTGAGTTACACCAACGGAGCTCGATCGCTGCTCTCGCCGAGCGCCTCGGCGAGAGTTTGAGGGAGTTGATCGAGCACTGCCTGTCCCCCGAAGCAGAGAGCTTCACGCCGTCGGATTTCGAGCTGGCGGCGCTCAATCAAAACGATCTGGACGACCTCATGGCCCAGATCAGAGAGCAGGTCCAATGAGCATCAAGGACTTGGTTGCCGACATCTATCCGCTCTCTCCGATGCAGGAAGGGATGCTGTTCCACACCCTTCTCGCACCGGAATCCGGAGTCTATTTGCTGCAAACCCGCTATCTGCTGAACGGCACCGTGGAGGTCGAGAGCTTTCGCCAGGCCTGGCAACGGGCGGTCGATCGCCATCCCGTGCTGCGCACCGCCTTCATGTGGGAGAACCTCGAGAAGCCGGTGCAGGTGGTCTACAAAGAGGTGCCCCTGCTGTTCGAGACCTGCGACTGGCAAAACCTCGCGGCGGGCGAGCGCGAGCGGCAGACCGGTGAGCTCCTGGCGACGGACCGCAAGACCGGCTTCGACCTCTCCAAGGCGCCACTGATCCGCTTGCGTCTGATCCGGCACGCGGCGCAGAGCTACGAGCTGATCTTCACCTACCACCACCTGCTGCTCGACGCCTGGTCCGGGCCTCAGCTCCTGGGCGAGATCTTCAATGACTACAGTGCTCTGGTCAGCAGTGCTCTGGCCAGCAGCACGCCGGACGCTGGCGGTGCCCAGGCGCTGCCCACCCGCCGGCCTTATCGCGACTATATTGCCTGGCTTCAGGCGCAAAGCCCACAGGAAGCTGAGAGCTTCTGGCGCCGTCAGCTGGCCGGGTTCCACACCCCGACGCCGCTGCCGAGCGACCGCCCGGCGAGTGAGCACTCGGCCTCTTCCGGCGCCCACAGCACGCTGGTGCGCACTCTGCCGGATGAGCTGACGAGCCAGCTCGCTGCCACCGCACGGCGCTACCAGGTGACGATGAACTCGCTCTTGCAGAGCACCTGGGGCCTCCTCTTGTCGTCCTACAGCGGCTCCCGAGACGTGCTGTTCGGCGTCGTGACCTCGGGCCGGCCGACCGACCTCCGGGGTGCCGACTCGATGATCGGCTTGTTCATCAACACGGTGCCGGTACGGGTCCAGCTGACGCCAGGCACCACGTTACCGGAGCTCTGGCAGAGCTTGCAGCAAAGGCAGATCGAGCTGCAGCAGTACGAGTTCTGCCCCTTGGTGGACGTCCAGAGTTGGAGCGAGGTCCCGCGCAGCCAGAAGCTGTTCGACAGCATCTTCATCTTCGCCAACGTGCCGAATCGGGCGGGCCTCACGCCGCACGACGGGCTGGCGGTCGAGGCCCTCGGTACCGACGAGCGCACCAACTTCGGCCTGACGCTGGATATCCATCAGCGCGAAGGGCTCGAAGCGCACCTCATCTTCGAGCTCGATCGTTTCGACCCGAGCACCGCGGAGCGCCTCCTGGGGCATTTTCGCCAGTTGCTCGAGCGTACCGTCGAGCGGCCGGAGCAGTCCCTCGAGGAGCTCACGCCGCTACCACCGGCGGAGCGCCAGCAACTGGTGCGCGAGTGGAACGACAGCGCTGCGGCGCCGCCGGCAAAGCTACAGTTGCACCACTTCTTCGAGGCCCAGGCGGCGAGCCGCCCCGGCGACATCGCCCTGGTCTGGGGTGACACCGAGCTGACCTACGGCGAGCTCAATCGTCGCGCCAACCGGCTGGCGCACCACTTGATCGATCTCCGCGTCGGGCCCGAGGTGCGCGTCGGCCTGTGCCTGGAACGCTCGGTCGAGATGATCGTGTCGATGCTGGCGGTGCTCAAGGCGGGGGGCGCCTATGTCGCCTTCGATCCGGCCTACCCGCGCCAGCGCAACCGTTTCATCCTGGCCGATGCCGAAGCGCCGGTGCTGCTGACCCAGGAGCGCTTCCTCGACGCGCTCGCCGATGTGGGTGCGACGCTGGTGTGTGTCGACGCCGCCACCACGACTGCCCGCGAGGACAATCCGCAGCGCGATCTGTCGCCGTCCAACCTGGCCTACGTGCTCTACACCTCCGGCTCCACCGGCCGGCCCAAGGGGGTCGGTATTGCCCACGCCAGCGCCTGCCACCTGATGGGCTGGGCGCGCCAAGTGTTGACCGACCACGACCTCAGCGGTGTCGTGGCCTCGACGTCGATCTGCTTCGACGTCTCGGTGTTCGAGATCTTCGCCACCCTGTCTTGGGGTGGCCGACTGCACCTGCTGAACGACGTCCTGGCGTTGCCGCAGCATGCCGCCACCCATGCCGTGCGGGTGATGTGCACCGTGCCCTCGGCGATGGAAGAGTTGGTCGAGCTCGGCCTGCCGCCTTCCCTGCACAAGCTTTTCCTGGCCGGCGAACCGCTGTCCGATCGGTTGACCCAGCGCCTCTACCGCGAAGATGGGGTGCACCACGTGATCGACGCCTACGGTCCGTCGGAAGACACCACGTACTCCACCTGGTGCCTCAGACCGCGCGGCGGCGACAACATTGCGTCGATCGGGCGGCCGCTGACCTACGAACAGGCCTTCGTAGTTGACCCGAACCTGGCGACTCGGCCGATCGGGATCGAGGGCGAGCTTTGCCTGGGCGGCGCCGGTCTCGCCCGGGGCTACCTGCACCGCCCGGCGCGGACAGCGACTCGCTTCATTCCCGATCCTTTCGCCGAGACGCCTGGCAGGCGCCTCTATCGCACCGGCGACCTGGCACGCCACCTGGCCGACGGCAGCCTCGAATTCCGTGGCCGGATCGACCACCAGATCAAGCTGCGGGGCTTCCGCATCGAGCTCGGCGAGATCGAAACCGCGCTGCAGGATCATCCGCAGGTGCGCCTCGCCGCGGTGGCGGTCAAACCTTCGCCGACCGGGGCACCTGGCCTGGTGGGCTACGTGGTGCCGCAGAACGAGGCGCCGGAAGCCACCGAACTTCGTGACGCCCTGCATCAACGCCTGCCGGCCTACATGCTGCCGACCAGCTTCGTCGTGCTCGACAAGCTGCCGACCACCCCGACGGGCAAGCTCGACCGGGCCGCCCTGCCGGCGCCGCAAGCCTCGCGCGCCGCCCTCGAAGCCTCCTACGTGGCGCCGAAAAGCCAGCTCGAGCGCGACATCGCTGCGGTCTGGTGCGACGTGCTCGGGGTCGAGCGTATCGGTACCTCGGAGAACTTCTTCGATGCCGGCGGTCACTCCCTGGCGATGGTCAAGACGGTGGGCAAGCTGCGTCGTCAGCTGGGGCTGGAGCTCACCCTCGTCGACGCTTTTCGTTTCCCTTCGATCAGCCAGCTGGCGACCCATCTGAGCCGGCGAGAAACCGCCCCTAGCGCACAGCAGAACCGCCAACAGCTGGCGCCCAAGATCGATCAGGGCAAACGCCGCATGCAGCAGCGCCTGGCACGCCAGCGCCAAGCGAAGCGCCGTGTCGGGCGCCTGCGGGAGACTGGGACTTGAACGACGACTTTCCAGACAGTAACGCGCTGCTCGACGGCGAAGCGGACAGCTCGGTGCCGGACGGCTCCGGGCTGGAGATCGCCGTCATCGGCATGGCGGGTCGCTTTCCCGGCGCCGCCGATATCGATCAGCTGTGGCGCAACCTGCGAGAGGGAATCGAGTCGATCGATCGCTTCTCGCCCGAGGAGCTGCGCGCTTCAGGCGTCCCGTCCGCCGAGCACGAAGACAGCCACTACGTGCCGGCGCGTGCGGTGCTGGCGGGCGCGGAGCGATTCGACGCGGCTTTCTTCGACGTCAACCCGCGCGAGGCCGAGATCCTCGATCCGCAGCACCGTCTGTTCTTGGAATGTGCCTGGCAAGCGGTGGAGGACGCCGGCTATGACACGGTCCGGTACGGCGGTCGCATCGGCGTGTTCGCCGGCGTCAGCATGAGCTCGTACCTGCTGTTCAATCTGATGCCGCGCACGGATCTGATGGCGAGCCTGGGCAGCTTCCAGACGATGCTGGCCAACGACAAGGACTACCTGCCAACCCGGGTCTCCTACAAGCTGAATCTCACCGGCCCCAGTGTCCTGGTGCAGACCGCCTGCTCGACCTCCCTGGTCGCGGTCCACCTAGCCTGCCAAAGCCTGCTCAACGGCGAGTCGGACATGGCCTTGGCGGGGGGCGTCTCGATCACGTTCCCCCAGCGCCGCGGCTACCGCCACAAGGATGGCGCCATCTTCTCGCCGGATGGTCATTGCCGGCCGTTCGACCACCGGGCCCAGGGCACGGTCAACGGCGACGGGGTCGGCGTCGTGCTGCTCAAGCGGCTGGAAGACGCCATCGCTGACGGTGATCCGATCGACGCGGTGATCAAGGGCTCGGCGATCAACAACGACGGCGCCCAGAAGGCGGGCTACACCGCGCCCAGCGTCGAAGGCCAGGCGGCGGTGATCAGCGCGGCGCAGCTGATGGCGGAAGTCGAAGCCGAGTCGATCGGCTATGTCGAGGCCCACGGCACCGCCACCCACCTCGGCGATCCGATCGAGATGACCGCCCTGACCGAGGCTTTCGGCGCCACCACCGAACGACGTGGCTTCTGTGCCATCGGTTCGGTGAAGAGCAACTTCGGCCACCTCGACGCCGCCGCCGGCATCGCCGGACTGATCAAGACCGTCCTGGTTCTCAAACATCGCGAGATTCCCCCCAGCCTCCACTTCGAGCAGCCGAATCCCGAGATCGACTTCGACAACAGCCCTTTTTTCGTCAACCAGGAGCTGCGACCCTGGCCGAGCGACGCAACATCTCAGCTGGCGGCGGTGAGCTCCTTCGGTATCGGCGGCACCAATGCCCATGCGATCCTGGCGCCGGCGTCATCCGCGCCGGCGGTGAGCGGCCCGTCGTCGCGACCCTGCCAGCTGCTGGTGCTGTCGGCGCGCAGTGCCACAGCACTCGAACAGGCGGCGCAACGCCTGGCCGACCACCTGGCGCCTCACCCGGAGAGTGTGGCGCAAGACGGTGTTCTACCAGACGGAGCGCTGGCCGACGTGGCCTACACCCTCGCCACCGGGCGTCGCGCCTTCGAGCATCGGCGGATGCTGACCTGCAGCGACGTCAACGACGCGATCACGCGGCTGCGCCAGGAAGATCCGGCCCAGCGCCTGGTGGGCCTGCACGAAGGACCGGAGCGGCCGGTTTGTTTCTTGTTCTCGGGCCAGGGTAGCCAATACCCCGGCATGGGCCGCGAGCTCTACGACTCGGAGCCGACGTTTCGCCAGTGGCTCGACCGCTGTCTGGAGCTGTTGCGCCCCCACCTGGCGGAGGATCCCAGGGAAATCCTTTTCCCCGCGGTAGCGAACGATGCCGCCGCAGCGCGCCTGCGTCGCACCGAGAATGCCCAGCCGCTGCTGTTCAGCCTCGAGTTGTCGCTGGCGCGACTGTGGCTGTCCTGGGGCGTCGAGCCGGCCGCCATGCTGGGCCATAGCCTGGGGGAGTACGTCGCGGCGACCCTGGCCGAGGTCTTCTCGCTGGAGGATGCCATCGCGCTGGTGGCGGCGCGGGGCAAAATCATGCAGAGCCTGCCTGAGGGACAGATGCTTTCGGTGGCCGAGAGCGCCGAGCGCCTGCGCCCGCGCCTCGGCGACGCACTCGACCTGGCGGTGATCAATGCACCAGGGTTGTGTGTCGTAGCGGGCGAGCACCCGGCAGTGAAGGCTCTGGCCGAAGAGCTGACCGCCGCCGGTGTCGAGAACCGCCCCCTCCACACCTCGCACGCCTTCCACTCCGCCATGATGGAATCGGCCATCGAGCCGCTGCGGGCAGTGCTCACCGGCCTGGAGCTAAAGCCGCCGACCCGGCGGTTTCTGTCCAACCTCTCCGGCGACTGGATCACTCCTGAGCAAGCGACCGATCCGGAGTACTGGCTGCGTCATCTGCGTCAACCGGTGGATTTTGCGGCCGGTCTCGCCACCCTCTTGCAGGAGCCGAACTCGATCCTGCTCGAAGTCGGACCGGGGCGGGCACTCGCCAGCCTGGTCGCCCAGCAGGGCGAGGGCGCCGCGTCGACGACGCTGACGTCGTTGCCCCATGCCCGCGACGCGCAGCAGGCCGGCGACTTCACCCACCGCATGTTGGGCCGCCTGTGGCTGGCCGGCGGCACGGTCGATTGGGACGGTGTCTACCGCCACGAGGATCGTCGCCGACTGCGGCTGCCGACCTACCCGTTCGAAAGTCGTCCGTATTGGATCGCGCCACGGGTCGGCGAGGACGGAGCGCCGGACGTTGCACCGGTGGCGGCGGCGGACGTCGGCCCGGAAGGTGCCGCCGCGGCTGCGGCAACCAGCGACGAACCGGCGAAGCACCAGCGCCCGAACCTGGCAACGCCGTTCGTCGCGCCCAGCAACAAGCTCGAAGAAGGCCTGGTCGCCGTCTGGGAAGAGCTTCTCGGGGTGGCCGGCATCGGCCTCCACGATGACTTCTTCGATCTCGGCGGGCATTCGCTGCTCGCCACCCAGGTTCTTTCGCGAGTACGCGAGAAACTCGGGGTCGAAGTGCCCCTCCGGCAACTGATGGACGGGCCGACCATCGCCCAGCTGGCGGCCCAAGTCGACGCGACGGGAGACGTGGTCGACGCCCGGCCGTCGTTGCCTGATCTCGTCGCGGTCTCGTCACCGGACGGCGTACCGGCGGAAGACGCGCCACCGGACGACGCACCCCTGTCGTTCTCGCAGGAGCGGCTGTGGTTTCTCGATCAACTGGAGCCCGGTAGCCCGGCCTACAACCTCTCCTTCGCTCTCAGCTTGCGCGGCACGCTCGACGTCGCCGTCCTCGAGCGCAGCTTCGACGAGATCCAGCGCCGCCACGAAGCGCTGCGCACCGACTTCACTCTGATCGACGAGCGACCGGTGCAGCGTGTGCTACCCCACACCGGTCTGAGCTTGGGCCTGGTCGACTTGAGCGGTCTGGCCCCCGAACGACGCGAGGCCGAGCGTGATCGATGGATTGTCGAAGACGCCTTGCAGCCTTTCCAGCTCACCGCGGGACCGCTCTTTCGGACCCATCTGCTGCGCCTGGCAGAGACTGAGCACCTGTTGCTGGTGACCTTCCACCACGTGATTTCCGACGCCTGGTCCTTCGGCATCATCGCCAGCGAGCTGGCCGACCTCTATCGCGCCTTCCTGCGGCGCCAGCCGTCACCCCTGGCGGAGTTGGAGATCCAGTACGTGGACTTCGCCCGCTGGCAACGCGATTGGCTGCGAGGCGAGGTGCTGGAATCGCAAGTGAGTTACTGGCGTCGCCGCCTGGCTCAGCCGCCGAGCGAGCTGAGGTTGCCCGCCGACTTCCCGATGCCCGAAGTACCGAGCCATCGCGGCGCCATGCACCCGCTGGTGTTGTCCGAGACGCTGACCGCGGCGACCGTCGACCTGGGGCAGCGTCGGCGGACCACCCTCTACATGACGCTGTCTGCCGTCTTCGCCGCCTTGTTGCACTTCTACTCGCGGGCCGAAGACATCCTGGTCGGCTCGCCGATCGCCGGGCGCAGCCATCGCCAGACCGAGCCGCTGATCGGCTTTTTCATCAACACCCTGGTCATTCGCCACGACTTGGGTGGCGATCCGACGTTCGAGGAGCTCCTGGAGCGGACCCGCCAGACGACCCTCGAAGCCTACGCTCACCAGGATCTGCCGTTCGAGAAACTGGTCTCGGCGCTGCAGCTCGAGCGCGATTTGCACCGCACGCCGCTGTTCCGCGTCTGGTTCGTGCTGCAGACCGCGCCAGCGGAGGCCCTCGATCTGCCGGGA
>JBCCGX010000250.1:0-10511 GCA_039029035.1 Acidobacteriota bacterium
AGATTTCGCCGGCTGACCCAGCCGAGCCTGGCCGCGGCAAGACCGATCCGGTGCCTGGACTACGGATCGGGCACCGGTTTTGTCCCACTCGCGATCGGCCAACTGCTGAAGAGCGACGATATGCTGATCTGCGTCGACCTCTCTGAACAGCTGCTGGAGGTGTGCCGAGAGAATCTCTCGGAGGCAGGCTTCCCTTGCCGCCGTTCGTTCTTGCCATCGAACGGGAAACAGATACCCGTCGAAGACGATTCGATCGACATCTTGACCGCGAACTCAGTTCTTCACCACATCTACGATCTCGAGACTTTCGGCCTGGAGTGCCATCGTGTCATCAAGGAAGGCGGCCTTCTCATTGCGTCACACGAGCCCAACGGTGACCGCAACGCGCCTTTCGGCTTGAAGAGCTGCTCTTTCGTGTTCCAGTTGCTGCTCAACCCTTCTCTCGTTGTGCACAAGCTCGTCGAGACCAGTCCTGCGCTGGAGCGCGCACTCCGAAAGATTCTGTCCAAAACCTCCGCTAGCTACCGTCACCGGAATCAGATGCTGCGCGACATCGCCCGACAACTGCGACAAGAAGGCCTGGTCGACAGAGACCTTCGCGGTGTCGAGATCCAGCAACTGGTTGACTACCACACCGAGCGAGGTTTGAGGAAAAACCATCTCTTGCAGACCGTGTTCACAGGTTTCGACCTCATCGAGTGGCAGACGTACTCGCACCTGGGCGAGCAAACCCTGCAGAGCTCACTGACACGCCGACTCGGCCGCGCCATGGAAAGAGTTTGGCCCGAGCATGGCCACCAGATCGAGTTCGTCTTGCGAAAAACCGACAGTGGACTGTAACCGCAAGGCCCGTGGAGCAACCTTGCCACGCTCACTTCATATAGCCATCGCGGGACGAGCCTTGGGCTTTCGAGTAGGCGGCGTGCGCGAGTACGCCCGAGCCATGACTGAAGCCATGCTCGAGCTCGGCTCACCGCATCGCTTTACGATCTACTATGCTGACCCGGGTCTACTGGGCACCTTCAGAGACGCGCAGGAGATCTACCTCAGGGCGCCGCATAAATTCTTCTGGGATCACCATGCGGTTCCTCGTCGGCTCAAGGCAGATGCTCCGGATGCGGTTTGGTTTCCGCACAACGTCGTGGGTCTAGACGTCCGCACGCCGGCCGTCGTGACTCTGCACGACCTGCTCTATTTTCGCAACCCACAGTTCCCGATCCGAGAGTATGCCCGCCTGGATTCGCTGTACATGAGGTTTTTCATTCCCCGATCGATCCGATTGGCGAAGAAAGTCATCTCGGTCTCAAATTGGACCGCAGCCGAAGCGGAGCGACTCCTGAACGCTCCACGACAAAAGATACGTACGATCTATCACGCGGCGTCACCGATTTTCAGACGTTTACCCACGGCCACACAGCAAGAAGTCGAGCGCCGCTATGAATTGAGTCGGCCTTTCTTTCTCTATGTCGGAACTCTATCGCCGCGCAAGAACCCACGACGGCTATTGGCTGCTCTGGGCGAGATCAAAGACCAGGTTCCGCACGATCTGGTCGTGACTGGCGGCGGAGCCTTGCAGGAAGCCGAACTGCAGGACCTGATCGACAAGTATGGGATTGGCGAACGCTTTCGAAAGCTCGGTTCGATCCCGCAGGCGGACCTCGTTGCCTTGTACAACCTGGCTGAGGCTTTCGTTTTCCCTTCACTATACGAAGGTTTCGGTATCCCGCCGCTCGAAGCCTTCGCCTGCGATTGCCCCGTCATCAGCTCGTCGACAACCGCCCTGGGCGAAGTCGTGGGCGACGCGGCTTTGATCATCGATCCCTATGACACAGAGGATCTGGCACGGGCGATGGTCGAGATCATCCAGAACGCCGAGCTCCGCAAACGGTTGATCGCAGCCGGCCGGGAACGCCTCTCGCTTTTTTCCTGGCGGCAGAGTGCTCGGCAACTGCTGGACGAATTGGAGGAGATCGCCGGCTGAGCGTGATAGTTTGCCGCGACCATGGCCTTCTTCGACTCTTTTGCCGAGATTCCGCCAACCGGTGCGGGTTGGTGGATCCTGCAGCGCCTGAACCGTCACCACTTGGAGACCCTGAAGGGACTGTCGCCAGGTATGAGCCGGGTGGTCGAGATCGGGCCCGGCTTGGGCGCCTTCGCTGGCGCCTGCAAGGATGCGTCGCTGCGCTACACCGCCGTGGAGCCGAATGCGAGGATGGGGGCTGTGCTCAAGCGCGCAGGTCACCCGGTCGTCTCCGGGTTCGTACCGCCGATGCCGTTCGCCGAACGCAGTGTGGATGTGGTGCACGCTTCCCATGTGATCGAGCACAACCCCACTTTTCGCGAAGCCATCGAGTTTGTCCAAGAATGCCGGCGCGTGGTGCGTGTCGGCGGCCTGGTGAGCCTCCTCGGTCCCGACTTCGATCATCTCGGCAACTACTTCTTCAAGGCCGACTATAGCCATTCCCTACCCGTCAACAGACTACGACTGACGGCGCTGATGACCGACTGCGGCCTGCGCGTGCGCCACGCAGGGTACCTCAGCGGTCCGTTCCACGGACCCCTTCGGTGGCTGACACAGACGCTTGCCAAGCTCTCGACCCCCGGTCTGATCTGGCTCCTGACCCTGGGCCGGCTCCACAGGCAACAGTGCTACTCCGCCAAGTCGACCTTCATGCGCGCAATCTGGGTCGTGGGAGAGAGAGTCGCCTGACCCCTGCAGTGGTCAAACGCCGGCAGTCTCGGGCGCGGAAGCATCGGGCCCAGCGCCGAGCCTGTCGGGCAAACGCTTAACGATCTCCTGGTAGAGCACCTCGGCGATCAGGTCTTTGCTCTGCTGTGTCGTGTGGGTGAGATCGACGAATACGGGTGTCGGAACACCGTCATAGACATCACTCAAATCGACCAGCCGTGAGCGAAGGTCACCAGGTAGCAGTCCGACCTGCGCCCGGATCTTGTCGCGTACATCGTTACAATGCATCCCGACCTCTGGTGAATAATTCAAGGCCCTCTCTTCTGCCGTAGGTTGATCGCGGAAGAACAACAGAGGTTGGAAGAAAGCGAGAAACTCTGCGTCGAACGCCGCGGCCACCCGCGCGGCCCGGTTGAGATTTCCCACATACTTCCTGGCTATCTCCTTTCGCCAAGGATCGCTGGCGTAGCCGACTGCCCTCCGTTCCTCGTCCTGCGGCACGAACCGATCCAAAAAGTACCGTGAACCGACTCTTCGTAGAATATGGCTGCCGTAGGCCAGGAGCGGGAGTGTTGGATAGGTGCGGATATCGCTCTCCAGCAGAGGATGATTCTCGTAGACAATGAAGTTGAACGGGTAGCCCGGTCGAGGATCCCAGAAATAGGGATGAATAATATCATTTGCACCGTTGTACATGAGGATGAGATCCGGTGTCAGATCGGCGATCTCGTGCACGATGCGGCTCAGCTCCATGCCGGAGACCGAGGATAGAACACCGAAGTTGTAGACCGCCACTTGCGGGAAACCCGCCTGATGAAACCTCTCCTGAAGTAAGGCTGCGATCGGAGGCTCGCCATTGAAGACTGTCGACCCACCGAGCATAAAAATCCGCACTTCCTCCCCTCCGTCGAACGGCGGCGGAGCTGCTCCCCGATAGCCCATGCGGTTGAGAGCTTCGTTTTGAATCTTGCCTTCGGCGAGTCCGGTGAACATGGTGTAGGGTGTCGGCATCCGAGTGATTTCTACCGGGAACTTACTCTCGATAGCCGAACGGTGCCCTGGGAAAACCAATCCCACTCCCCAGTCGATGACAAGAAAGAAAACCATCGTAGTCACAACAGCGATGCTAAGCCCGGAAATCCACTCGGAAACACGACTCACTGATTGAGCCACGGCAGCTTGGCTCCCCCCAGCCAGCTCCGGCGAATCTTCCCGAAGTCCAGTAGGCTTCCGCGTTGTTTCGAAACCCTGCGACAACAGCCTCAACACGGTGAACAGGGCGACGACGATGACGGACACGCCAAGCACCAGAAGGCCCCCGCCTACCCAGAGCATGGCATCTTCGAACCAAGGGGGAAAATCGAATGTCTCGCCAGCGCCGCCGATCGACCAGGAGCCACCCATCGAACCCGCCGCCAACGATAAAAGGACCAAAAAGAGCCCGCCGGAAACCACCAAAATCGAAGCAAGGACGACAGCGACCTTCCTGGGAATCGAAAGACTGAGAGTGGGCGAGAGCTCTCCCGAGCTATTCTTGGGGGTTTCGAGCAAGGGCATTATTTCTCCAGAGTCCGGGCGGAAGCTGTTGCCGTAGCACTTCGCAGCATGGTAGGGAAGATGGCTAGGCTGATCAACCGCCGCGTAGCGTGGTTGCTGATCGGGCATCAACCTGGCATCTCACTTGCCGGTCCGCGGCACCATCGTGTACCGTAAGCTGAGTCTGGAAGGCGCGCGGAGCCGGGACCGGCGACACGACGCACTCAGCTCCAGATCAGCGTTCAGCTCACGATTGGGAGTCGTTCCCATCAACCCATCCCCCGCCTCACCTTCGGAGGCCACTCCAACTTCGGAGCCCCCCCCAACTTCGGAGGCCACCCCAACTTCGGAGGCCACCCCACCCTCGAAGGCCACCTCCGATCGTCTCCCCCCTGGGGATCGTGCCGATCACTTGTCGCAGGCGGATCCTGGGCGACTGCAGGCCTGGGGCCGATGGCTGTTGCGCTTCGCCGTGTCGGCGGGCCTCCTGGGTCTGGTGATCTCCCGCACCGAAGCCGAGCGCTTCGGTCTGCTCTTGGCGAGTACGAATTGGTCGTGGTGGGTCCTGGGGCTCGTCGTCGTTCTGGCCGCGCCTCTAGCCGCGGCACAACGCCTCCGGCTACTGCTCCGGAGCCTCGGCTACCGCGTGTCCTTGAGCTCCGTGGTGGCGGTCAATCTCGAGGCCATGTTCTTCAGCCTGGTGATTCCCGGTGAGCTGTTGGCCGGTGTCGTGCGCTGGCATCGGGTCTCGCGTCACACAGGAGACCGCACCGGCGCCTTTACGCTGCTGGCGGCGGAGCGCCTGATGGATTGGGTGATACTCGCCTGGCTGGCAGCTGCCGGCGCCCACCTCTTGTTCGCCGGGGATTCAGCGCCGGGCTTGCGCCTGACCACGGCGGCGGTGGCGCTCGCCGTTTCGATCGGCGGCGGAGCGTTGGTGCTCGCTGGGCGGGCGCCAGCTTCGACTCGCTTGGTCGAGGATTGGCGACGGCGCTACGACGGCCGCACCGGCCTTTGGGTCGAGCGTCTGGCCAGGCTGCTGCGAGCCGGCCGTGCCCTCACCGGCGACGGTCGCGACACCGCTGCCGTCCTGCTTTGGACCCTGGTCTACTGGAGCCTCGGCATGGCCGGAAGCTTGGTCATGGCGCGGGCGATCTTCCCCACCATGCCGCTGCTGCCGTACGTGGCCACCATGGCCATCCTGGCATTGTTGGCGCAGATCCCCCTGACCTTCGCCGGGGTGGGGCTACGCGAGCTCTCCCTGCCGATGCTCCTCGGAGCCTACGGAGTGACCCAGGAGCTGGGTCTGTTGATCGGCCTGAGCGCCTTCGTGCCCTACGCCGTTCTTGGCGCGGCCGGGTTCGCTCTTCGGCTGATCGGACGAGCCGGCCTCGAAGAGACCGCAGAGCAGTAGGCCGACAGCACACGCGGAGTGCCGCACCGGAGCACCGCTCGTAGGACGCCACTCATGCTAGGATCGCGCCGTCCGGCCCCAGGCGTCGTCTCCGATGCCGTTGCGATCCGCCAGCGGCGCTCGAGGATGCGAGCGCCTCGCCGACAGCACTTCTCAGCGTTGTGAAAGACCCCGTGTTTCAAGATGTAGACTCCTACCGTCCGGGCAAGACGAGAGCCCCTCGGCTCCGTTTGATCGGGGGCATCCTCATCGCCTTGCAGTGGCTCGCCTGCGCACCGGCCCAGGTCGAGGATGGCTCGTCCTTTGATGTGCTGATCTACGTCCTCGACGCCTGCCGGGCGGATCGAATCGGCGCCTATGGTTATTCACGCCCCACCACCCCGACGATCGACGCCCTAGCTGAAGATCCGGACACCGTCCTGTACACGCGGCACTACGTGGCGGGTAACTGGACGAAACCGGCCACGGCCAGCCTCTTCACCAGTTCCTATGTGCACCAGCACGGAGTCACCCACACCCATGCCGAGATCGAAGCAGGTCGCTACAAGACGGACATCCTCGACGATCGGTTCGTGACTCTGGCGGAGAGCTTCCGCCAAGCGAACTACGCTACGTTCGGCCTGGTGACGAGCCACCATCTGGCTCCGCGGTACGGATTCGACCAAGGCTTCGATGTATACCTCGATCCCGATGACCTCAAGGTCGGGGACAGCGGACGGAACAAGAAGTTGATCGATCTCATCTGGAAGCAGGACTCGGGCTACTTTGCTTATGTGCACCAGAATGCTTGCCACCATCCCTTCCGGCCACACGAGCGCGATGCTGAGTTCATGGCCGAGTTCGGCTTCGACTACGACGAAGCGTCGCGGGTGGCGGCGGCGATCGACTTCACCACCCCCGAGATCCAAAGGGCCATCGAAGAAGGAGACACGCAGCTGACGTCTGAGGATGCGCGTTTTCTCTCGCTGGTCTACGACGCCAAGTTCCGGCAGATCGACCGCGAAGTGGTGGCTCCGATGATCGAGGGCCTGCGACGGGCCGGGCGGTGGGACCGCACCCTGCTCATCCTGACAGCCGATCACGGCGAAGAGCTTTACGAGCACCGTGGCTACGCCCACGCCTACTCCCTTTGGGACGAGATTATTCGCGTCCCCCTGATCGTGAAGTTTCCTGCTGGGATGCGGCCGCCCGACCTTCCCAAGCGGGTCGACACCCTGACCAGCAACATCGATTTCTACCCTACTCTTCTGGAGCTCCTGGGCCGGCAGATCCCGGAAGGCCTCGCAGGGCGCTCGATCTTCGACTCGCTAGATGGCCGCTTCATTCTGTCCCAGGGTATGACAGAAGGCCCTTCGCAGGAGTTGACCGACTGGGCCTTGATCCGAGACTGGGACAAGCTCATCGTCGAAAGAAGTGGAGAGAAATACCTGTTCGATCTCGAAGCTGATCCTGGCGAGACGAAGAATCTCGCCGCCGAGCGGCCCGAGCGGGTCGCCGAGCTCGATGCCTTGGGACGAGCGACTTGGGCCAGTGCGTCCGATGTCGGAGCGCCGCAGATCGAGACCGAGCTGACTCCAGAGGTCATCGAAAGGCTGCGCAGCCTGGGCTACCTCGAATAGGCCCTCCTAGGCGCGCACGAGGCCTCACTCCTGCAGGTACCCGAGCGCTCTCAGGCTCTCGAGCGCTTCGGGGTCGATGGACTGGTCAGAGTCTTCCAGGCCAGCCCGCAACTGCTCGCGGAGCTCGCCCTGCGATTCGAGATAGGTGCGGCGCAACCGTAGGAAGCTTCGCTCGAGCATCAGCCGCGGCCAGTAGGCGGTCATCCGTCGGTCGAGCCCGGAGTCCGAGAACGTCGCGATGCGTGGGGTGCCGCGTACGATTCGGGCGACATAGCCCTGCTGCGGCCCGAACAGACTGAAGGCGGCCATTTCCTGCTCCTCGGCGGCGGAAACCGCAAAGCTCTGCGGGGTCGCCTCCGCGGTGGCCTCGAGCAGGGGAAGCAAGCTGCGCCAGGTTGCCACCGGGTCTGAATCAGCTGCAAACGGTTTCAGACCGGCCAGATCCAGCAAGGTCCCACCCAGGTGTCGGATCTCCACCGGATCAGAGAATTCCGTCTGGGGCGGCAGACGTCCTGGGGCCCGGATGATCAGGGGGACCTGCACGTTCTCGGGGTAAAGATCGGCCCAGCGATGGCCCCATTGATCGCGCTCGCCCAGGTGTTCTCCATGATCCGAGACGAAGGCCACGATCGGCGGAGCTCCGGCCGGTGACCGCCAGCGGCGATCGAGATGAGCGAAGAGCTTGCCGAGGGCGCGATCCATGCTCCGCACGTCATACTTGTACAGCGCCACTCGCTGGGCCGCCGTCGGACGCCGGCTCCATGGGCGATCAAAGGCTGGATCGGGGGTCAAGGGTGATCCGGTCGCGAGCGACTGCAAGTCGATATCCGGCGGCTCAGGCGGTCCATAGGGGCCATGGGCCTCCATCAGATGGAGGTAGAGAAAGACGTCGTCGTCGTCGAGCTCGTCGAGCATCGGCAGTACGATCTCGGCGATCAGGGGTTCGGTCTGCTCCAGAGACGACGAGCGGATCCGGTCGAACCCTTGCTCCAGGCCCGCGTGCGGGCCGGCATTGGGATTGGTCACGATACCGACCGTGGTGAAGCCGCCATCGGCGAGGCGCTCGGCCAGGGTCTCGTAAGACTCGGGGAGCCTCTCTCGACCGGTCTGGACACCGGTAGCGGCGACATACCGCCCGGTCATCATCGAGGCCATAGAGGGTCGGGTCCAGTAGGACTGCGCAAAAGCCCGGTCGAAGCGCACCCCCTGACGCGCCAGGGCATCGAGGGACGGCGTGGGATCGCCCTCGTGCCCGTAGCTCCCGAGGGCATCAGCCCGCAGCGTATCCGCCAGGATCAGGACCATGTGCCGGGGCGGTCGTACGGGATCGATCAAGCGCGCGCCGGACCACAGCAGCGCCGAACGCGGAGCGAGATGCTGGCCCTCCAGTAGCAGAACCTGCTCTCCCTCTTCGGGCAGGTTCAGGACCACCTCGTGCCAACCCTCCCGGGGATCGACCGAGCCACGGTGGAGCATGGCGTGACGGCCACCGGGGTGGACCACGGAAACGGAAAAATCGATCGGCGCCGCGGGTGATTCCGATAGCGCTCCGACCGCCAGCTTGAGCAGAGAGCCGTCGCTCTCCTGCAGCGGAAAGGCGAAGCGGCCAGGTGAGCTTTGCCAGAGAGCCGGACGCAGGCTGTCACGGAGCTCGACGGAA
Organism: Acidobacteriota bacterium; assembly: GCA_039029035.1. Taxonomy (GTDB): domain Bacteria; phylum Acidobacteriota; class Thermoanaerobaculia; order Multivoradales; family J023; genus JAAELT01. Next base: position 8,919 of record JBCCGX010000250.1, read on the forward strand.
CCTGATCCCCAAGGCGCCTCGGTGAAAGCATCCAAGCGCAAGCTGTAGCGCAAGGACGCGACCCGCACCCGCGGCGCTTCGTCCGTTGCCGGATTCTTGCGGATGGCGACATGGTGTACGCGGTCCATACCACCCAAGGCGGGACGCCGGAAGCGGACCGTCTGCAGCTCAGACGAAGCGGAGACGGTGAAGGCAACCTCGACCACGCGCTCGACGCTGGCCGAATCTATCGAGCCTTCGAGCCGCAGAATCAGCCAGGCATCCCGCGCGGATTCAACCTCCAGGATCACCGATTCGAGGTCGGCAGCGGGGACGTCGAGCCGCTCGATGCCGCGCAGCTCGGCGCCGTCGCCTAGCTCGGAGTAACCACGATCCCGCACCGCGTCCTCGCTGGCGACGAAGGGGATCACCCGTGGCTGGGGAGCGGCTGGCGGCGAGGCGTCGGTCTCGAAGATCGCGGGAACCGCGCCACGGAGGAGATGCCGGGTTCTCGGGCGCCCGGCGGTGGCGTCGATCTTGTCCGCTCCCGGCATGGTGGAACCCGAGATGACGTGACGGATAGTGCGTAGCTCGCGAGCCGGCGAGGAGAGGAGCGCGCTGCCGACAGCCAGAGTCGCGATCCCCGCCGCACCTGCCATAGCCCACCAGAGAGTCCTTACGAACGAGCCACCGGCGGCACCGTGTAGCCAGCCGATCAAGAGCACGAGCGCCGCGACCAGCAAGACACCCTGGGCCAGCCGGTGCCAACCCGGAGTCGTCGCCGGTAGATGAACTTCGTAACGGCGGCCATTGGTGCGAGGATCCGAGCCATCGAGGCTGGAGAAGAGAATCGCGCTGCCCCAGTGCGAGTACAGGCCGCCACCCCGGTTTCGGATGTGCTTGTGCAGAGCACGACCCGTGAGCTTCGCGCCGTCTTCGTACAACACGATACGCGAGAGGCTTTCTTTGTCCGAGGCCAGGCGCGGGGCAATCCGCCGGAGGGAGATCCAGTAGGCCTTGCCGCTGTCAGGAGTGGCCCGAGAGACCTCGAGATTCACGGTCTTGGCGGCAGAGAACCGCTCCGGCGGCTGCTGGGACCACCAGTTGGCCAAGAGGAGCAGCAGAACCGCCACCAGCAACCCGGCCCTTCTTCGCGCTTTGGAAGCCATGTTCGACGCTCTCGAAATCACTTGCGACAAGGTATCCAAGCCCCTTCAATCCTCGCCCGACTTCCGGTCGGGCATCTGGCCCGTTTCTGCCGCATCAGCCCACAGCTTGTCACGGACTTCGTTCTGCGAATCGAGGTAGGTCTCGTGTAACCGAACCAAAACCTGTTCGAGCATCCACCCGGGCCAGGGCCCAACCAGCCGGCGATCGAGCTCGGCATCGGAGAACATAGCGATTTGCGAGGTGCCGTGCCCGGCACGGGCGACGTACCCCCCCTGCCGCCCGAACAGGCTGAAGGCAGCCATACCACGCTCTTCCGCCGCGGAGAGCGCAAAGAGCGGCTGAGATGGGCTGACCGACTCCAGAAGGGGTAGCAGGCTCGGCCAGGACCCCGCCGCGGCGCCGTCGGCCGACGAGCGATGCACCAGATCCAGCAAGGTCCCAGCC